>CALKIW010000089.1 GCA_937995875.1 uncultured Bacteroidales bacterium
ATGAACAACCAGATTATTTGTCGTGAACAATAAAACTGTTTGTCATGAACATCAGGATAATTTGTCGTGAGCAATAAGTTACGGAGGGCGGACTGCTATTTGATGAAGTGGGGATGGAGCGAATCGCCATAGTTTTCACGGTAGCGGTAGCCGTTATGCTCAAAAGTGAGCAGCGCTAAGGGCGACGAATAGCGGTTAAGCAGAATTTCGCGCGCCATCGCTCCCCGACAACTCTTGGCATGAACCGAAACCGTCTTCAGCCGATGGCCTTCATCGGCGTAGAACAACGGCTGCACCACCGTAACCTCGCGGCACACCCTACCCCACTCGAAAAGCTGCTCCATCTCGCCGGTAGCCAAATGGACGAGCACACCATCATCGGCCTTCACGGCGTCGATGAGCACATCGGTGATGCGGCTGCGCCAATAGGTAAACATCGTTTCGCCGTCTGTGGCTTGCAAGCGCACGTTGCCCTCCAAACGGTAAGGGTGTATGAGGTCGAGCGGGCGAAGCAGTCCATAGAGAAACGAACAGATAAACAGATGGTCGTGGGCATACAGGAAATCAGCGTCGTTGAACTCCGAAGCGCGAAGATATTTAAAGGCTTGTCCGTAATAAGCCAGTATGGCCGGCAGTTTTTCAGACTCGTCGAGAAACCGCCCGTAGCGCAGGTGATTCTCCTGTGCGAGCGACTGACTGCAGTGTAATGCCCCTGCAAGCTCATCTATAGACCACTGCCCAAGCTCAAGGGCGAAGCGATTGGCTTCTGCCTCAAAATGAGGCGAACTGACGCTGGGCACGCTAACCGTCGTGTCGTTATTCATGATTTTGGCACAAGCCAGTAGTATTTGCATAGTCGATGTGTAGTGTTGGTTGTGAGCAAAGATACGTATTCTTTGGGAAACATCACTGGCCTGCACCTTGTTTTTGTGCTATTTTGCAGCATAAACAGTCATAATTGACTTTTAAAAGAACTTTTTAGAGCATAAAAACATGCACGCTTCATCATTCACGTTGGTAGCAGAAAATAGTTTACCGCTACCCTTTCATTTATTTGTCGTAAACCATTGACAATAAGTATAATATAAAAAACACTCTCTGATATTTAGACCATCGATCAATTTTAATATGTAGCCATAGAAAGCTGAAACTTGGTATTTTAAACTCCAAATCCTTGAAGAATTTCGGAAAAGATGTATAGACGGCCGAAATATGCCCAAATTTTTCAAGTTTCTCGACATCTTGGTATTTTATTGCGATAAAACACCCGTTTTCTATTAATTACGTAGTAATTAATGGATAAGCTGATCGCATTTTGCTCTCCGTGTCAAATAAAAAGAACATCCTCCCTAAATGTCGCACATCGAAGAAAACATTGCACCAAACATCCTCCCTAAATGTCGCACCATTTTATAACTAACTGAACACAAGAACTTTATTGCATTGTATAATTAACAATAAAAAAAATAGCGGTCAATAGAAAAGGATAAAAAGATTGGAATCCTATCCAACATCCAGAATATTGTAAAATATAAGTCAGCAGAAAGAGAAGAACTTCCCTATATGTCGGAGCCAACCTCCCTATATGTCGTAACACTGTAAAACATGCTCCCTATATGTCGCACCAATACTCCCTAAGTGTCGCACCAATGTTCCCTATATGTCGCACCAATACTCCCTAAGTGTCGCACATCAAGCCTGCAAAATACTGTATAATAACAAGTTACACACTCCTACTAATATCATGAACTAATGACATATATAATGATATAACTATCTTATGAAAATTTTTATTTTTTTCTCTTTTTATTTTTTGATAGATAACGTAGGTTTTGTTTTACAATTCTTCTTGACAATGCCAATATATTTCTATATAAATATATAAACATACTAAAATATATCTAAATATATATACTAAAGTGTAAACGTACAAACATTTATATATATAAATGCTTAATCAATGATTTATCCATTTATGTTTGACATATACCTGTTTTTTATTTTTGCTTCTTGTCTTTTTGTGCATCTTTGCTGGAGTTGGGTTTGTTTACCCTATATACGTATATAATTATACAAATATATAAATAAAATACTATTTAAACATTTTATTATATAGATGTATAACTATTGATTTATGTTTATATATAGCCGTACATTCAAATACTTATATTCGCACATGTTTATACTTTTATATTTATATTTTTTTGCTTGTATATGCTATTATATATGTGTATTTTAATATATATGTTTATTTACTTATTTGTATCTATGTGTAATAGTTTATAAAACTAATTATATATTTATATTATTGTTTATTTAAATGTTTGTTTAATACGTTTGTATTTTTATATAAGTATATAAACATATAATTTCCTTCTTTTTTTATAACTTGTTTTAATCCTTTGTTTGTCAGTTTGTTATTTCAGATTATGCTCAGATTTTTTCTGTTATATTGCATTTCGTTATGCCATGTGTGGTCTGTTAGTATTGTGGTTTAAAATATAAAAATATAAATATATAAATAAATATAAAGGTGTTTGTGTTAGTGAATAATGACGTTTATATATAAATAACTAATTACGTATTTATGTATATACGTATATATGCTGTTATATTAAAATACTTATATATTAAAATACTTTTGTATTAACATTTTTATAACTAAATAGTTTAAAATATATTTGTTTGTATAGATAAAAACGCTTATATTTGCAAATACAATTATATATATAAATATTGATATGAAGAATCGCAAAATAGTATTTGCCAATCAGAAGGGAGGCGTGGGCAAGTCTACGCTGTGTATGCTTTTTGCTAATTACCTGACATGGAAGAAGCAGGATGTATGCATTATAGACACAGACTTGCAGAAGTCTATTTCTATGCAGCGGCGCAAGGATATGGAGATATTTGAGGGACAGGAGGAGCCCTACACGATACAGGATTTTGACGTACAAGACCCTGAAACGATGCAGCAACTCATGGATTCCGCCTCGGAGACAGAGGGCTTTGTGTTGTTCGACTCTCCGGGTAATGTTTCCGAAGACGGCTTGGTGCCGATGTTTACCTCTGCCGACTTCATTATCTGTCCATACGAATATGAGGAAAAGACACTCGACTCCACCGGTATGTTTGTGCAGGTGATCAATGCCTTGCGACAGGCCACGCCGGATATGGAGGCAAAGCTTTTCTTTGTGCCCAACCGCATAGACGTGAGAATCGGTACGGCGGACGAGTTGAAGATGTGGAAGCAAACCGATGCTATCTTTAAGCAGCTTGGCTCGGTTACGCCACGCATCACGGCACGGGCAGCGTTAAAGCGTATCAACACATTCGAAATTACGGCAGCCCAGCGAGAAGCGGTGAAACCCGCTTTCGATTTCATGATGCGAAGAATGAAAGAGTAGGGTGCGCAGGCTCAGTTTTACGTGCTACCCCTGTTTAGACTGAAGGGGGCTACAATGTCAGCATTGATAAATATAATCTTTCAGTTGTATGGACTTAAAGCCTATGGGGTGTCTGAATGGGCACCGTGCTGATTACGATGATGTCATTGTGGCTGACGAAAGTAGAGGTGTTGGCAGTAAACCTTATTAATATAGATGCAACATACGGTTGTATGTGTGAAGCAAAGGCGATGCAACGACAATATTGTGTGCGAAAATGTATAAAAACCTAAATGTGCAAAAATATAAATATATAAAAATATAAGACTATGGCAAAGAAGAAGACACGTGTCATGCTTCCCGGCGGTATTCAGGGATTGGTGCATGATTTACAGAATGGGACATCGAAATATGCGCAGAGACCGATTGTTGAAGATGTGAACGACGCTGCTGATGATGAGCAGCAGGAAGTTGCAGATGATCGGGAGCAAGAAGCAGAGCAGGGTGGGGGAGCCGAAACAGTAGCAATCTCCGTTGCCGAGGAACGCCCTACGACAGACAAAGCCGTGGGCCAGTCTGCTTCGACGGAAAAGCAAGTGCGCCCGGAGGTGACGCCCGTAGACACGCCACAGAGCGATCGGAGCGATGAGCGTGCAGGACAGAGCGAAGCAACCTCGTCGGCAGAGGTAGGCAAGGACGCTGATGCGCCCAACCAACCGGCCATGCGCGAGTATCACATCGTGAAAGATGACTCGAAAGACAGTTGGGACCTCTTTATCGACATGGCCCGCCAGTATAAGTCGGGCGATGGCAAGTTGGCAACCATCTATATCGACGAGACTCTCAAGAGCGTGTTGGACCGCATGAAATATGCCGGGACGGAGAAACTCTCCACCTCCGCCATCCTCAGTTCCATCGTGGCCCGATTCATCTACGACCATGAGGACCAAATCAGGAAGGTGCTGTTCAGCGGTGACCTGATTTGACGACAACGCAGTACTGGAGGGCTGACTATTGTGATTCTGATGGGGCTTTGGGCGGGTAACAAGTTACTTCCGTTGCCCGGCCAAAGCAAGTTTCGACAGAAAGTCTAAACAAAAAATAATGTCAGTTCAGGTTGTCAAGGCTTTCCATACTTTTTTTACAGGATGAGAACGTCTGGATGTCAGGCAGAAATGCAAGAGGCAGAACTTGGACGCAGCACAAACTCGGTGTGTTTTTGGAGAAATCGTTTGACAAGACTACAACTGACGTTGAAAAACAACAGCTATCAGATCACCGTATTATACGGAGTGGACCAACAAGTTGAAACTTTAATATGAAATAATTCCAATAATATTTTCATATATCATTATTTTTCCCTAACTTTGTGAAAGTAATCGCTGAATAGTCTGATGACAGGCGGAGCAAAAAGGAGCAGGAAAATGTTCCCGTTCTGCTCAATTATGGTTTTCAAGTCCATGTGCGACTTGTGGCATGATATTCGGCGACAGACTTGAATATTTAATTTTTAAACTATAGCAATTATGGACATCAACAAAAAAATGCAGGACGCATTCAATGCGCAAATCAAAGAAGAACTATACGCATCACACCTTTACCTTCAGATGGCATTCTGGTTCAGCAAGGAAGGCTGGAACGGTTTTGCCGGCTGGATGGGCAAACAGAGCCATGAGGAGAAGGAACACGCTATGGATATGGCCAAATTCTTGGTAGATCGTGGCGGTGAGGTGTTGCTCACAGATATACCTTCCGTTCAGACCTCTTGGGACAGTCCGCTGGACGTATTCAAGGATGCACTGGCTCACGAGCAGCATGTTTCGGCTCAGATAGAGAAGTTGGCCGACGTGGCCGATGAGGTGCAGGATCGTGCCGCTGCAAACTTCTGTGCTAAGTATGTGGACGAGCAAGTGGAGGAGGAGAAAACCATGCGCGACATCCTAAATCTTTTCAAACACGCCGGAGGTGCAGGCTTTGCGCTTATTGACCATATCATAGGCGAGAGCAGAAAATAATTCGGTTGTGGAAAACAATCGGTATAGAATAGAAAGGGCTGAGCCGTTGTGGCAAGCCCTTTTTTAATTCATAATTCATAATTCATAATTCATAATTGGCTACGCGTTGGTAATTCATAATTCATAATTCATAATTAGGCTGCGCGGTGGTAATTCATAATTCATAATTCATAATTCATAATTAGGCTGCGCGGTGGTAATTCATAATTCATAATTCATAATT
>CALKIW010000090.1 GCA_937995875.1 uncultured Bacteroidales bacterium
AATCCTACGAGGAGTTCGCCGGATGGCTGGGATTGCATGCTGTCAAGCCCAAGCCAGCACAACCTACCCCTGCACAGCCAGCCAATACCCAACATACAACGCAGCAGAAATCAACGGACAGACCTATGACTGCAGCCGAAAAAGCAAGTATGATAAGCAATGTAGGTGGTATTGTACGAAGCACGCAAGCGGGATTACAACGCACGAGAAACATGATGACCTATGGCAAGAACAAAGCAGGGTTACATGTTGAGCCTGTAAAACTTGGAAAAAAGTCCAATGTGGTGGAGACCGCTAAGCAGTACAACCCGAATACTGGCAAGATGCAGCCGCACTACTTGACAGAGGCAGGAAACGAGTATGATGATAAAGTACAGGCTGACATAGAGCAGACGGCTATCGATGAGCAGAAGCGACGTGAGTTAGACCCTGTACAATCGCAGTTAGAGGATGCATACAGTGAGCGAGACCGACTGGAAGAGGCTGTAAGTGCACGCCGTAAAGAACTGGAAGACGAGTACAACAGCAGACCTTGGTATCAGCGTGTACTCACGGAGATGGGTAAGGCTGCACATTCCGACATGGACCCTGCCGCTACTGCTACCGACCCGGAACACATGGGCTTTGAGCAAGATGAGCAGTATATGCAGCTGATGTCGGCTATCCGCAAGAACCACCAGACAATACAGACACTGGAGGATAAGAAGAACGGCAAGATGAACAGTTTCTGGCACTCATTGGGCACTGCGCTCACCAACGGATACACCTTTGCTGATGGACTGCCGGAAATGCGAGATGCCACAGCCATTCTTAACGCACAGAAACACATTAACAGCATTAACCGCAAACGGCAGACGGGACAGGCTCTCACAAAGGAAGAAGCAGCAGCGGAAGCCGTATTGCGCAATACACAGACCGATAATGTAGTACAAGGAACGTATGGCAGCGAATACGGAGCATGGGGGCGTGCTGGCAGCGGAATGGCACAGAGCATCGACTTCATGAAAGATTTCATGCTATTGCCCGGCGCAGGTAGTATTGCAAAAGGTGTTGCAGGTAAGGTGGCAGGAATTGGTGGAAAGTATCTTGCCAAGAAAGCAGGTGAAACCGCTGTTAAAGCGACTGTAAAGGCTATCGCACGAGCTACTCTTAAGGCAACAGGTGTTGTGGCAGGTGCGCACGCTGCCGGTGCTGTAATCAGTAACACGACAGGTATAGGGCGCACTGCTGCCAAGATGGGGCAGTTGAGTGCCGGCGATGTCAGCATGGATAAGAACGGCAACTACAAAATAGAAAACCAGCAAGACCTGATGAGTGCTTTTGCAGAAGCAGAGCGTGAGCAGGCACGAGAGAATGGCTCTGAAATGTTCGGTGAGTTCATACCGGGAGGAAAGGTGCTAAGCGCTGCCGGCAAGAAAGCATTAAGCAAGATAGGTCTTGGGAAAATATCAGACATGCTGACCAGTATCGGTAACAAGGCATGGTATAAGAACTATACAAATCTACTTAGCAAGGGTGGATATAACGGCATACCGGGTGAGGCTTTAGAAGAGTATGAGGGTATGTTCTTTGATGCAATTACAGGACACGCCGATGAAGCGGTGCAGGATTTCACCGACCCGAAGCAGCAGGTGGACATTTGGTTAGGGTGTGCCACTATGGGGGCGCTCATGGGGGCCGTACCTATGGGGCTGCACATTCAGGGCTACTACAGATATAAGCACAGTATGGATAGGGCTGACAGGGCGGCTGATTTTCGTCTTACTCCCGATAAATGGCAGCCACTGAAAGAACAAATAGACCAGACTGATAACGGAAACATGTCCGGGTTTGTTGTGGACAATATATTGAACAACAAAAAACTGGAGCCGCAGGAGAAAGAAGCCGCTATGGACTATGTGCGCAACCTTACCAAGTTCCGTGGCTTCAATATCGCGCAGGTGAATAACGCCGATGAAGCGGCGAGAGAGACACAGACTGAAAGCATTGAGCCGCAGAACGAAGAAGAAGCAGTGGCACAGCAGCAGAACGAGGAACGCAGACAGCAGGACAAAGACCGCCAACAGGCATACGAGATGGGGCGTGAGGCTGCTGATACAGCAGACACAGAGGGCGACCGTTCAGATGCCGATGCAATTGTGCTTCGTCTCCGTGAAGCCTACGATGAAATCGAGCGAGTATTTGCTGATGATGCCGAAATGCGCCTTGCCCAGCTTGAAGATGACCCTTGGGAGGTTATGGGCGACCAGTCGCTCACTCCCGACCAACAGGATGCAGTAGCATACTTCGTCAATTCCAAGGCTGCGATGGATGGACTGAATGATGCCGCCAACGAAAAGGGCGATAACAAACGCGATGAAGCCACACGACAAATAGAGCAACGTACAAACAAACAGAGTGGCATGATACACCCTGCAACGCTGAAAGTCGATGACCGACAGGTTTACATTGTCAGTGGTAATGTTGCCATGTTCCCTGATGGCTCCGCTGTGGATATTCATCATTCTTCGGAGAGTGTTGTCGTATGTGATGCGGAAACAGGTGAGATGAAATTCATATCGCCGGAGCAAATTTACAAGGTAGATGAGCCGATAGACCCTAACATGGAGTTGCAAGCCGTTGATGAAGCTATCAATGCAGAACAACAGGTCATTCTGGGAAATGACACAGAAGCCGAAGAAGAAATACCCGGACAGGCAGAGGAGGTTGCCAATAATGGTGTTACTTCTGATGTACAGAATGAAAATGAGGTAAATTTACCACAAAGTGGGAATATACA
>CALKIW010000091.1 GCA_937995875.1 uncultured Bacteroidales bacterium
GCCCAAGGTCTGTCGGGGAAGTACAGATACCAGTCCATGAGCACCTTGGTTTTCTTGTCTTTTAACGGCTCGATGTAGTCGGGATAGTAGAGCTCGCTGTCCGTCACTGCCGTTCCGTCGTCGGTGAGGTTCTTGTCTGCCGTGCGGGTCTCGACAACAACCATGACACCACGGTCAAGCAGCTTCTGCATGTCGGGGCGGGGCTTGGTCACTCCCTCGGCGGTCACATCGCTCATCACTTGGTTCTGGTTATACTCCGTGAGCATGGCCTGTGTGTCGGTGAGGTTCACGATGTAGTTGTTGAACGCCTGAATGAAGTCGTAGTAGCTGTTCCACCTTACTATCTCATAGAGGTAGAGGTCGGCATCTGTTCCGTCGAAGTGGATGGTGTCGCTGAAGTTCGGGAATGCGCTGCTCGTGTCGATGGGCACGCACGCTGCCATGTCACCGTTCTGGAACACCTTGCAGAGCATGATACCACTGTACGGTGCTCGTGACTGCGGTTCAATCACGATGTCGAAGCGGTAGACGGTATCGTCCAGATAAGAGGTCGCTGCGGTGGTGAACACAGAAGCCAGTGCCTCGTCGGTGTCGCCGTTGGTGGTGACGATGAACTTCTCTCCAGTCAGGACAAATCCCAGTCGGTCGCCCATGCATCTGATGATACGGGCGTTGCGCTTGGCGATGTTCTTCACCTTGAATGTCAGTGACAGGGCAAGTCCGTTCGTCGGGATGCTCGTACTGGCAAATGGTGTGTCGGTGCACTCTGCCGTGACGTTCTCAGCGATACGCAAGGACATGCGGCCATTGCTCTGCTCGGTGCCGAAGTTGTCAGCCACAAAGCCGTTGCTCGAATAGTTTGAGCCAGTGACGTTGATGGCCACCTCGGTCCCGTCGGTGGCGGTGGCCTTGATGCTCTTGTCTGTATCGGTATTGCTCCTGCCTGCAAGACTAATCTTGTAGAGTGCGCCCTCGGTCTCTGCGATGGCAAGCAACGAGCCCTCGATGGTGGTCTCACGCTTTTCTGTTAGAGGAGCGGTGCCACAGATAGCGTCGAAAGTCAGAGTGTCGCCCTCGCTGTAACCTACGATACGTTTCTCAACTGTGTAGTACTGGCTGCGGTACATCACACGGGAGGCAATGGTTTCCTGTGCTCCTGTGGTGTTGTCAGTGACTACCACCTGCACAGTGGGGCTCAGGGTGCTGCGCTGGTACACTGCAACATCCATCTTCAATGTCTCGAAGAGTTTAACCTTTCCGTCGCTGTCGTCGCTCCAGCGGGCCACTACGATAGGCTTGTCATAGTCGCTCACGCTCTCACGCTGCTCTATCACCATAAAGGCTGTATGTAGGATATTGCCTTTCGTGCCACTGGCCACATCGGTTCCTTGTATGCGGATGGGATAGGAACCATGCCCTAAGCCAGTGGGGTCTATTGACACGTTATGTGGGTAGGTGTCGTTGACAACCTGCTCTTGTATCGTTTCCCATGCGCTGTTCTTATACATCTCCACCTTGACGCTGATACCCTTGTCAGAAGCGTTGTTAGGGAAACGGTACATGGGAATGGACATCTTGTTACCGCCAACCTGCAACGCTGTCTCCTTGGTGTAGTTGAGCGTCTGCACGCTCTCGCAGGTCACGTCGATGGATATGAGGCTGATGTTCTTTGTGGCGGTGTTGCCCCCGTCGTCGGTGATAATGGCCTGTAAGGGAAGCTCGCCTGCATCGGCACACAGGCTGCTAAGGTCGAACTCAAAGGAGTAGTCGGTGAGGGTTGCGCTTGATGCTTTCCTCGGATTGAAGTAGGCAACGCTGCTCTTGGTGGTCCTGTTCACGAACGTAACACTCATGATGCTGTTCGTGGTCTCTTGGCTTCCTGCCTTGGTGACACTCATGATTGCGGCCTTGACAATGAAGCTACCGCCTGCCTTGCCATAGAACGGGTTGCTCTCGAAAGCTACGGCAATGGTGGTGCCACTGCTGCCACCTGTGCCAGTGCCAACAGTGAACTGCACCTCGTCGCCTACATCGTCGCCTCCGGCATTGACGAGTTTCATCTTCACAACTCCCTCAGTCTCGGTGTCTACACTGAGGCCTGCGGGGGTATGGGTGTAAGCACCTCCAGTGGAGAGTGCATCGGTTCCGTCCTTGGCCGGGTCGTCGGCTGTCTCTACCTCGGAGCCTCCGCCAAAGTCTTTCCAAAGGCCAATCTCACCGAAGCCTGTAACCTCACCTTGGAACTGCTTTGTCTCCATCACGTTCTCTGCTGTGCGGTAGCTGATGACAAGGCCTTTCTTACGGTAGGTCACGCCAGTCTCTTTCTCGTAGTCGATGAGGCGGCTCACGGCTGTCTGCAAGGTGTAGTATTCGCCTGCCACGGGTGCGCCTATCAGCTGGTCGATGATGATGTAGGTCTCGCTGCCTGCGGCAAGACTGCCAAAGTCTTTCCAGTTGTCGGGGTTGTACCAGTTCGTTTCGGTCACGGTCTTGCCGATATACTGGTAGGTTTTCCAGATACCACTGCCTACCTCAAAGGAAATGATAAGTCCGCTGACGGATTTCTTGTTGTTCCATGCGGCATGAACGGCGCTCTTCGTGGTGTCCTCGGTGTCGCAGAGCACATAGTAGCCTCCACCTGTGAGGGGTTCCTCGTTGGTGGCATTGAAGATGCTTGCTGGTGAGTCCTTGGCTGCAATCTGCACCATATCTGTGCCAGTAGAGCGGTACTGAGTATTGTCGGAAGTGCTAACATAGATGCGGTGCTCATCCTTTGCTTCCTCCACCCACTTATAGCCTCTTGAACCGTCCTCGGCGGTCCAGAAACTGCTCTTGTAGAGTGTCTTTGTGTCTGTGTCGTAGATATGCTGGTTGTCTCCAGTAGGACCGCCAAGTGTGGTTACACCGCTTCCCCACTTGCTTACCATTTCTACATCAATGGCGCTGTCGGGTATCTCAGACTTTGACAACTTGCCATTGTCATCAAGGGTAGCCAGTCCGTTAGCTACGCCTTTAGTAGACTTGAAAGCATCAAAGTCCTGCTTCCATGTGTATGGCATCTTATACACTATCCATGCGCCTGAATGGAAAGCGAAAAGGAGGGGATAACCGTTGTATTCTGCGTTGTTGGTGTCAATTCTCGTCCAACTTGTAACATCGTCCGGGGCACTGTCACCAACAGTATATCCTGCTGGCGGGAGATACACAACTCCTGCTGCACCCTCGGTAGCTCCGTCCTCGACATGCCATGACTTTTCTGTCGGGGCATAGTAGGAAAATGCGGTTTGCTCTGCAGGAGCAATCTGATAACTGTCGGCAGGGCTGATGAAGCCTGCAAGGCGATAACCCTTTGCAATGTCAGCATCCACCTGCTTCTGAAGAGTGTCATGCCCATTGCTCAGCGTGGAAACATCTTGGTTGTGCTGCTTCTGCAACTTTTCCTGCGCGGTCTTTAGGTTAGCGATGTCGGTCTTGTTGGTGTCGCTCTGTGACTTCGCATTGTTGGCGGTCTCCGTGGTGGTGTTCAGCAGATTGCCAAGAGACGTGAGCTGCTGCGTGTGGCTCGATATGTTTGTGGCATTGGTCTTGACATCGGCTTTCACGTTGTCGATGTCCTCCTGAAGCTGGGACACGCCCTCTGTGTACTGGCTCATGTCCACCGTCACCTCAATGGTGCCGCCACTGGCTACCCAGTCACCACCCTTACCTACATACGCGGTAAAAGGCGTGGAGCTACCAACGCCTGCCAACCATCCGTCATGAGGGTTGGGATAGGCTGAGCGTAATTCCTCTACTGTGAGGAATATGCCCTTGTTAATACCTTTGATGTTGGCTGCTTCCAACCATCCATCAACTTTCAGATTATGGCCGATGGTGGCACTGCCGGACACGTAGAGCTTGCCGCCCATCGCGACATTGCGGCCGACGGAAACGTCACCATCTAACTGTGTTGTCTTTATTGAACTCATTGTAAGAATGTCTTAGCTGTTTCAAGAAAGTTTGAAGCCTTGTCAGCCTCTCCCAATGTCGTGTATACAAGTGCGCCTATGGTGTAGACAACGGCCATATAACAACGCTCGCTGATGTCTACACCGTTATCCTCGTCTATCGTGGGATAAGGGATATAAACGGCCCTGCTCACCTGTGCGTTCGTGCTCTTGCACGAATAGAACTCCAGCACCTTTCCCTCAGGCCGTATCGCTATGGCACACACCGGTCGCTGGGCCGTTCCGCGTATGCCCTTAAAGCGGCTTCGCTGCTTCTCATACTCAGGGTCATCAGTGCTGATGGCTTGGTACACAGCCTGTTCCCAATCGTCCATCTCAAATACGACAAGACGCATGAAGTCCTGTGGCAGCAACACCCAACCGCTCTCCATCTCCCGCCAGTACACGGCATCACCGAAGTTATGCCCCCCTTCCAAGAGGTAGTTGGGAGCATCGGCATGCACGCGCTGCACAGCTTCAACTATCTTCGAGCGTATGATGTCATCGAGCATCAAAGTGTCGATGTCTTCATCTTCAATCAATTGCTCGTTGGTCTTGTTCTCGTCAATGGCAATACGCACGTCACGCAGAATCTTGTCGATTTGATATATCATGGCATGATAGTGCTAGTCTGTGAATACTACCTCAATGCCATTGTTCTTGCCATAGGCAATGATGGCATTACGGGAACGCAGCGTACTGCGCTTTACTCCGAACTCTGTCTCGAAGAAGTCCTTTGCATCGTCATTGCATGCAAACTCCTTACGGGTTGCAGTATTAACGGTTTCTTCATCAGGCTGCATTGCAGGAGTTTCATCTGTCGATTGTTTCTGTTCTGCTTTGTCTGGAGTGTCTGCACCTTGTTCATCCTCTGCTGGAGCTTCATTGTTGCCTGTTTCATCGGTAGGAGTGTGAGTATCTGCAACCTCATCGCTCTGCAGGGCTACATGCTCGCTCTCAATATACACATCCTCATCGGTTTTCGCCACATGAACTCTGCGGATAAGTCCGGCTTTGAACTCTTTGCTGTTCTCTATGGCTAACTGAATAACTGTATTGCTGGTAGAAAAGGTTGCAGGAGTACGCCCGGCTTCATTGGATGAGCCGTTTGTGAATGGTATCTTCATCTTTGCGCTACCAACCTTGATAAGGGCTTGGTATTCGAGCATACCAGCCACACCGTAGATAATGTTCTGTTTCTTCATTTGTATCTTAATAAAATAGGCGGACGGTCATAAACCTATCCGCCTATGGTTTCTAATTGATGTTTGAAAACTTAGTTACCTAATGGAATTTCACCTGTATAAGGCTCCCATGCATCTTTCTTATATGTCCATACAGTACCGCTTACAGCCTTGCTGTTGATAGCAGGGCAATCCACCATGAGGTAGTAAACGCAGTTCTCCTTTGGAGAAGCAGGTGCTTGGTCGCTATTCCACAAGTGCATGTGGAGAACATCTGTTCCGTAATTGTCTTCCGAGCCCTCACCGTCAATCCATACATGACAAGTGCCTTTCAGTCCGAGACCGTCCCATACAATGGTAGAATTGCGTGTAGCCTCCTCACCCTCTACGCGGTCTTTGTCCGTGTGCTCTGCACTATATACATAGTGTACACAACGGTCGTAGGCAATCATGAAGCATGAGTTGCTCCAGCGAAGTCGGTCGAGTGTCGGGTCGTGCTTGAATTCGAGATTACCGAATACGGTATGAATTCTTGTTACCTCCCAGCCAAGGTCGTTCAACTTCACCTCGATGCGTACCTCCGGATGTTCAGAGAAGTCAATGGTCTGTATCTTCTCAAGGAAATTCTTGCCGCACAGACCGAGAATTGTCTTAGGAACATCCTCTCCTGTAAAGATGAGTTTTGCGAGGGCAATGAACTTCTTGAAGTTCCACTTACCATCATCCTCAATCTCTTTCTTTACCTGATAGCGCACGCCCTCCGTGAAGTAGATGTCCTGCGGTCCGAGTTTCGTATCAACAGAAATCTTGCCTTTCTGACCACCGTACAGCGTGCGGTTTCCCTTTACCTTGAAATTGGTAATCTGTGCCTCTGCAATGAGGGCATGGTCGAAAGGTATCTGCTTATCCTGCGCGTCGAAATAGTCGGAAACAACGCTGTTCATGATACGCTTCTGAAGGTGCAGGTCGATAGGCTGCGGAACTACAAGGTCTGGTTCAACCTCTTTCTGTGTCTCATAGCAGGCATTGGCCATGAGCACGCATACAGTCCCGGCAGGAATATCAGGTGTGGTGCAACTTTCATCACCTGATACGTCACGGGGACCGTTCACGGCAATCGCAACAGGATTTCCACTGGTAGTGTCCTTGCCCACGATGAAAATCATCAGGTCTTTGCTCGGAGTGGCTTTCTGGCCTGTTGCATCGTAGCCATCCACGCCCTTTACAAGAAGTGTCGTATAGGGACGGGGCAACTTCTGGTCTTGGCTCAACAGAGGAAGAATAAACTGGTTGTCCGAACTCTTCACTACGGCATCCTTGGTTGTTACGAAACTCTTGGGCTCGTCGATGATGTAGTGTCGGACAACGGGACTTTTGACATTCACTCGCTTTGAATGCAGCATAATCTGCATCATCGGAGTGTCATCACTCTTAAACTTGTACAGCTTTTGGTCGATGTCAGGCGTGATGAGGTTACCTGCGCCAACGCCACCCGTAGCACCTGCCACCGCACTCACGGTAGCAGCCTGTCCCCCCACTTGGGTCTGAACACCTGCTGTACCACCTGTAGGCTGCTGATAGCCGCCCTCGGCTGGTTTTACATTTTGTTCTACTGCCATTTGAATAAAAATTAAAATGAATAATCTATTTTACATACTGGGCTTGACGAGGTTATCAGCTTTGATACCACCTGTAGCATTGGCTAAATTGCTTACCGTCGCTGCTGCCCCATATACTTGGGTCTTGTATCCTGCACTCCCTTTATTTGGCTCTATATTGGGATTGCTGACTATTTTTACCACTTGCTCTATCATGCCATGTTTGCAATGTCGAAGATGTCCATATCATGCTTACCACTACCTTGCTGGTTGTTCTTGCCATTGAGAGGCGCAAGTCCATCACCGTTTTTGCTCTTGCGTAACTTTTCGGTAACCTTTTGGTTACGCCCTGAGACCTCACCTTCTTCTTGTGCGTCTGCAACATCATCGTCATGGTTGATGGCCTTTGTCATGAGGTCGAACATCTCTGGTGAAAATTTTCCCATTACGCCATCACGCACAATATTGATGAGATGGAAGATGATTTCATCAGCTTGCTCATCAGTCAGCCCTCGTTCTTCTTGGAACTTTTGAAGTGCTTCCAATGACTTAGGCAAATTCTCGGCGTACTCGTCATCAAGCTGCTTGCTTTTGGCGATGCGCTGTTGCTCCTCCGCCCATGCATCCGCAAGTTCCTGTACCTTCTCCGGGTCATCAAGTGTTTCCTTGATGTCGGGACCGAAATCCTTCAGCAGGCTAAGTACAGGGTTTCCGCCTTTGCTCATTTCGGTAAGGAACTCCGCACTGCGAGGGTCGGAGGCAAACATATCAGAAAGTGCTTTTTCACGCTCTCTGTAGCCACCGAGTTCCTTTTCGTAGTTGTCGTAGTCTTCACCTATCTGACCGTAGATTTCTTCATCATCCTCGAATTTCTTATCGGGATACTTCTCACGCAAACGCCCGATTTGTCGGTCTCTTTTGCTGATTTCTGTATTTTCAGTTGTAGCCATATCGTTGATACTCGTAGAGTTACTGATTTATTTACCTGCAAATATAATGTGGTAATTATTCCTTTCTCTTTTATCTATTGTGAGATGTTTTTAGTATCTTTACAGGCAAATTGTACTAAGACTGGTGAAATATTACGGCAGCATACTCGACTTTACCAAAGAACGTAACCAAGAACTCCTACGAGTTTATCAGGAAAAACTCTCCGAGGCTGGTTACATCATCATGCCTAAAATCTTTGAGCAAGTGGCAAACTCTCCATGCTCTCGTTTTTGGGTGAGTGAGGAGCGTGCTGCTATTGTCATATCCTCTTTGTTGGCAGGGAAATCCTTGCCTAATATGCGGAAAAACAAGCGTGAAATGTTTGATGAGATTTTCCGCCGTTTTCTTGCTGTCCGTGAAAAATATCCCGAAAAATCAATTTATGCACTCGCAATCATGGTCGTAAACCAGCCTGCGCCAAAGTTTTACTTGACACCTCGCACAGTAGGAGAACTAATCTACCGCATAAAGAACGGCTGGTATGATAAGCAATTCAACAGGTATAAGGATTGCTCACAGGATAATAAAGAGAAGCCTTAAATTGTAGCGGCAGTCATTGGGCCATGGTGGAAGTGCATAGTCTGTTCTTTCTTTTCGATTATCATAGGCATATCCATTTCATACAGACAGATATGCATACCGATGGCTCTTGTCATAACCTTATCGTCATGTCTCCCTGAAATAGCACCGTATGAGCCATTCTGCTTCTTTTCATACACCAGCAGTTCATCAAGCGCACGCATATCTCGCTCGGTATAAAGGTGTTCACGAACGCACTTGATAAGGGTTGATATAATCATTGGCTTTGTCGCTGGGTTGGTGTTAAATCCGTATTTCTTTGGCAGCCCTTGCCGTATCTCATCCTCACTCTGTCTGCGTGCGTACATATTAGGATATACGCTCCCTATCTGATTGAGAATATACAATGATTGGTCGCCACCCTCTACATGCCGCTCTTTATCCCTGCTATCCATAGTATTACTTTCTATGACCAGCAAAGAATTATTGTAGAAGCCGGCTATTTGAGCAGACTTCCATGCCAATATATCCATATCACAGTGTCCATACCACTCTGCTACAACCGCAGGGCGACCACCGTCTATTAGGTTGATACGGTCAAAAACTACAATATCCGACCAGTCGGCTTTTTCCGTTCTACCTCCAACATCGACTACAGTGAGGTAGCGGTCGGTTATTTCCACTTCGTCATCTTCTTCAGGCAAAGCCCATATCCACAGCAAGCCTTGCGCATCCTCGTGGAAACGCAGACTGGCAAGTGCATCTTCCCCCTCTGCCTGTTTGCCATAGACATCACCAATGAAACGAGGAGGGCGACATGCCGGCTTAAACTCCTCTACCTGATAGCGGTCGAATACCATTGAGCCAGAGTGTACGAATGCTTCTATGTCATCTGATGGGTACTCACTTGCCATCACACCGTGGTCGTTCTTGCCGGAGCGTTCCTCCATATACCAGTGTATGGCTTCAAGAGTTGCACCCTTGTTCCATAGCCACCACAGATATTTTCCACTTTCTTCACGAGTGGACATCACATTGGCATTCTCCCTATTGATATAGAGATTTGTTGCAAAAGCAGTAAGTTCCGCTTTTGATGCAAAAGGCAAGGAATACTGTTCAATATCAAACCACGCGATGAACAATGCATCAAACTGTGAGGGTATGTGTGGGTCTGATGCCGCCTCATACTCACGGTGGAAGAAGTTACCTGTACCGTTTGCAGTACTCTCCATCACAATCATAGTATAAGGCTGATACAAAATGCCGGAGCAGGCAGAACGCACTATATCTTCGGGGGTCTTACCCTCCGTAGATTTCCAAATACCCACCTCTGAAAGGTGAACGAGGTTGTAATCACCACCACGACAGCCATCAGGCCGCTCTGCCGTACCGATTTTGATTTTACAGTTACGCTGTGGAACACGGTGTATGGAGCCACTTTTACCCACCACGACAATCTTCGCCTCGGTATCAGAGTATGCCTCGCCCATTTTGTGCAGGAGTTCAACAGGGTACTCCTTTATCATACGGTCGAACATATCCTTGATTTCATCCGAGGTTGAGCCTTGATGCGCAATGATGAGGGAGTTAAGACCTACTTTGTGCATAAACTGCAGCCATGCGAAATACATCTGTGTTGCGGTGGAGCCACCCCACTGACGGGCTTTCAGCAGGATAAGGCGGATAGGCTTTCCTGCCAGTCTGTCTTTCTCAAACTTCGCTATGAGTTTCCTCTGCGCCCGGTTAAGTCTGAACAGCACATCTTTACCGCCACCTTTAGCCTTGATGTAAGCAAGCGTTGCCGCCCAAAAAGCGAAGTCATGTTTATAACGCAGTCGGATAAATTTCTTTGAAACTTTTTTGTGGTCTGCATCATTGGGTGTAACATGGAGAACATCGGTAAGAAACTTATCTATAGTACCACTGTGAACGAGTTTCTTCACAAATGGTATCTTCATCATCGAGTTTGGAAGCCATTGTTCGGGCATAACGAAATCGGAGATACATACTTTTGTACGCTCTCCGATAGAATCCTCACCCGTTACGGGGTTGAACTTAGCATAAATGGCTTCGTTTCGTCGGTCGTTTTCTTTGATGATGCTTCTTATCTGTTCCTTATCTGTCATACTATCTCTGCAACATCTGTTGTCCCTGCTGCACAGTCTCCATATTTGCCTCTTGCTGTACTTGCTGTGCAAGTTGTGGCGATAATCCGTCTGGAGTTTGTCCGTTCTCTATCTGTTCCTGCTGTGCTTTGATACTCTGCAACAGCTGGTCTGCAAACGGGAAGTCTCCATTTTCAAGCAACTGCTGTACGCTGATGGCACCTGCTGACCACATCTGCATGAGCAAATCGTTAGACATTGCACGGTAGGCTGGTGTGGCGGTACTCTCAACGATAGAGAGGTCAAACTCTACATCGCGTATCTTCTTCGGGTCGTACTCTACAATGGTCGAGTTTTTTCCTGCAATATTGAATACTCTCGGTGTATCGTAGAACTGTTGTATATTCTTTACATCTTTGGTTGCTCCATCCCTGACAAATGAAGAGAAAGTATCAAGCAGGTCAAGAAGCGAGGTCGTGGCGTTCTGTGCCTGTTGATTGTATAGGCTTGCCGACATGCCGGAATAACCGGGCTTACCTTGTAAAGCACCGTTCACACCAGATATATCTTCAAAGAATTTCAGTTGCATATTCAGGAGTTCAGAAATGCCTATCTGTGTGCAGTTGTTTGCAATCTGCTGTGGAAGCGCTGTGCCGGTCTTGGGCTGCTTAATCATGATGACACCATCAAAGCGTGCCCACTCACTCGCTACATCTTCCATACTCATACCCTTTGGCAGACATTCTTCAGGAAACAACAGAACACCTTTTGCACTGGCTCGCATAATCCAGTCATACATGGTGATAAGGCGGTTGGTGTAACGCTGCTGGTCTATCACATTGCTTACAAACGAGTGTATCTCTCCATCAATGAACGGGTACGCTTTGAAAACATAAGGATGGCTCTTATGCTCGTATGGTGTTTCTCCCTCATCAAGAATGTCTCCGAATGGGGATAAGTAGTAATAATACCAATAATTATCCATAAACCACTCATACTTGATAAGTGGTACATCTTCATCGGCCATGCCAAGCAATCGTGCCTGTTCCATGCGTTCACGGTTTACGCTGCCCACAAACTCCTCGAAGTCCTCAACATCAATCTTGAATACATCGCCGTTGTTCACGTCGTGGCAACGGTAGCGCGGTTTGCTTTCCTTTCGCCAAACCTCTATTACCCTACACCGTGTGGCATCATGTGGCACAAGGAAGTCGTAATAACTGTTCAGAGGATAACCGAAACTCTCGTATGCCATGCCAAGCACTCCTTTGTCTCGTGCAAACTCGTATATCTGCCCTAAGCGTGCGACATCTGCCGGACTTTTGGCGAAGCGTTCACACAACTGCTCAAAACTGATGTCGTGTATCTCACCCAGACAACTTACATCCCAACCACGGAAATCACGCATATTATTGTCGATGAAGAAGTTGTTGGGCTGCACATAGTCTGTCCAACAGTCCAGCTTATTCTCACGCCACCCATACCATTTGCGTTGTACCACAAAGCCGGAGATAAGAAACTCCTCCATGCAACGGGCATTTATCTCTGTCATACGGTTAAGTTGCATATTGCACTGTAGAACGGTGGACATGGTTTCCCCATACTCCTGCTCGTCTCGGTCCCTGGCAGTACAGGTAGGCTCACTCGCCTGACTGCGATATACGCCAAGCACGGCATTCACCATACGCTTGATGAGATTGTTTTTAAGAGGTACATTGCCTTGTTTCTTAATGTATTCCTCCTCGCTCATGCGCACACCATCCACGCATACATAGTCATCCCACTGTTTGCCGTAGGTGTATTTCTTGTTGCGTTCACGGTCTCTGCGGAATGTCTCCATAGCAGTCCAGTACTGCTGTGCCTCATACAGAATATTATAGGCGCGGGTATGCCCATCCAATATCTTGGAACGCAGTATGGTGTCTGTTTCAGACTTAGGCATAACCCTGCTTGCTCTATGTAATCTTTCCTTTGCCATTTGATTGAATGTTGGGATGATGCAAAGACAGTGCAAACGAGCGCAATGAAAATTTGCTTTCAAATTGTCGAGTGCAGCCTGTCTTCGCTGATGCAAAGATAATTCTCCGCACCATCCATCTTTGTTTATCTATTGCTACTTACGTGTCTTGTTGGCTTCATCAACCAACATCTTCTTCAGCCCGTAAAGTTCTTTTTCGAGTTCCTTACGCTCATTATCATTCATTGGCTCTTTCAGTTCTTTGTTGATTGCATTGATGTCTGATGAATAATCCTCAAAGATTTCAAGGCGTTGATATTCTGGCGACTTATTCAACCAATTTATCTTCTCCGCATAATCAAAGACACCATTGTATGTATCTTCCTCATAATGCTTCAAGCGTGCTTTCAGCTTATCATGCTCTTGTTTTAATCTGTAATACTCGTTGTTGATGTGTCGGTACTCTGTGCGCTCATCGCCACTCTTCACAAGTCTGTTCAATATCAAGAAACTACGAGGGTCATACTCTCTCTGCCCCAATGCAGTCTCTCCCATCTTCGCAAATTTATCAATAGTGGATGATACACCACCGAAATAGCCGTTCAACAAATATTCCACCTGTGCAGGATTAATGTCTATAACTCCGCTTGTATAGGCATCACCCCCAGTTACCTCATTCAGCACCTTGGAAAGACCGACCAATTGCCTGTTGGCACTTTTATATGCCTTAGTCCACTCCGGCATATCCTTGTTCCAAGGCGTATCCTTGTAGAGAGGCATGCCGGTCCAACTCTTATTGGTCATGACTTCGGCAAAAGGTTTCACCGCACTCGGCACGAATGCCTTGAAACCACCACCACCTTCCATGAAGTCTATTGGCAATGCCTGGCTTACTTGACTTGCTATCTGACTTGAAAGTTCACCGGAGGTATAGTGTTCTTTACCGCTGATGGTACTGGTCATTAGTTCACCCATGCCATACAAGGCTCGGTATTCAACAGGCAATGGAATACTTATCCATGTATCTTCCATACCGGGCAGACGGAATATAACATTGCTCCTGCGAACATATTCAGGAAGATTGTAATAAGAGCTCTTACTGTCATCGTACCCATCATCACCGGCAATGCCAGCGACCAATGCACCAAGTAGGAACATTGCAGCTGCCCCTGTTAGTGCCTTAACCGGGTGATACTTGAACTGTCTTCCGAAGTTTGTAGTACCCTGTATGGCTGCATTCCAAAACACATAACTACTTCGCCCAAGACCTGAAACAAAAGCGGCTGCATTTCCGCTCTTCGTCTGCCCCGTTGCACCCATGAATTTTGCCCCGCTGCCTTTCTTGTTGAAGTTCACGCTTATTTCCTTAGCATCATATACGCTGCGGTCTATAGAGCGTTTCATCTGACGAGAGGTCATAAAGGCAGCAAAGCGTGCGCAATTCTCTACGGCTCTATTATATTCGTCTAAGCGTTCACCCAGCAGCGACCATGCTTTTCTGATAGGTAGTTTGCCGTTATGCTTACTTAATTCGCGCCTGATGTCGTTTTTACGCTGCTCTATATCACGGATATTGGAATATCCTGTCTCACCACCGTTTGCCATAAACAAGCTGAATGCCTTTTCCGTTTCATCGTT
>CALKIW010000092.1 GCA_937995875.1 uncultured Bacteroidales bacterium
CCGAATGTTCCCTTTCCACCCCTATGTCCCGTCTGTTCCGCCTACCCACGCTGCGCGGACGCCCTAAGTTTTATGTTAAATTTTGTTTTAAACACACCTTATTATCCTATAAAACAGCTATCTTTGTAATCGAACTACTTCATAACATCTTCAAAAACAAACAAATCATGACCTACAAACATTTCATTGCAGGAGCAATGTTGCTCGTGGCAACCATGCCTACACCGGCATGGGCAGACGGACCGGTAACCACCGTGAACGGTGTGCAGGTGGAACGTGTGCTTTCGAAAATCACGTTTTTGGGCGACAACATCGTTCTCCATTTCAACGACGGCAATACCGAACAGACGGAAGACTTGGAGGCGGTGAGCATCACCCTGCCCACAACGACAGGCATCGACAAACTACGCACCTTTGTCAGCAAACAGCTGCAGGGCGACAACCTCACTCTCAAAGGTGTTGGCAGGGGTGAGCGCATCGCCATCTACGACGCCGGTGGGCGTCTGCAGATGCAGACCACAGCGTCGGACAGCGACATGAGCCTATCGCTCGCGGGACTGAAGACGGGAGTGTATATCGTGAAAGCAGGCAACAACATCATTAAATTCCAAAAGCAATGAAACACAGCTACATACTCGCGGCCGTCCTTCTGTTTGCCCAGACGGCGGTGGCACAAAACAAGGCAAACTTCACGCTGAACAACGGACAGCAGGTGACCTACGAAACCGGACAGCTGACAAGCATCGATTTCGACGGAACGAAAGTGACGGTGAATCCCACCGTCGGCAACGCGACAGTCTACGACGGTAAGGTGAACACTATCAGCTTTCAGAAGCAAAACGCCATTCGCAGGGCGCAGGGCTGGCAGGAGTCGGCCTATGTGGAATGGGACCTGATGGAAGGCGCCACCTACAACGTATATATCCAAGGTGGCGATTATGCCGACTGGACAGCTATAGACGCGCCGCTCGTGCGTCTCTACGACGCATACGGACGCGCTGACGTGGTGGGACTGCGCGCGGGCCACTACAGACTGCGCGTGGTGCCGGTGGTGGACGGCAAGGAGCGCACCGACCGGACATCGGAAACCGGATCGCTTCGGGTGGTCAATTACGACCGCTCCGGATTTGCCCACAAGGATTATCAGGGCGTGGGAGCCTACAACGACGACGGCACGCTGAAGTCGGGCGCAAAGGTGATTTATGTGGATGCACAGAATGCCAAGACCGTGACAGCCACGCTGTCGTCGGGAACATTCACCGGACTGCAGGGCATAATCAAGGCATACGAGAAGGGTAACGTGAGCGAGCCGCTGGCCATTCGCATCAAAGGCCTCATCAATGCTGCCGATGTAGACGCTTTCGGCAGTAGCGCCGAGGGCATACAGATTAAGGGCAGGCGTGCCGACAGCGAGCTGAACATCACCATTGAGGGTATCGGCGAGGATGCCACCGTCAAGGGTTTCGGCTTCTTGGTGCGCAATGCCAAAAGCGTGGAATTCCGCAATCTGGGCATCATGCGCCAGATGGACGATGGCATATCGCTCGACACCAATAACAGCAACATCTGGATTCACAACGTGGACGTGTTCTACGGCAAGAGCGGAGGCGGCGACCATGCCAAGGGCGACGGTGCCATCGACGTGAAGTCAAACTCCAAGTTTGTCACCATCAGCTACTGCCATTTCTGGGATACGGGCAAGTCGTCGATGGCAGGCATGAAGAGCGAGTCGGGGCCCAACTACATCACCTATCACCACAACTGGTTTGACCACAGCGACTCGCGCCATGCCCGGGTGCGCACGATGTCGGTACACCTCTACAACAACTATTTCGACGGCGTGTCCAAATATGGTATCGGTGCTACAACGGGGTCGAGCATCTTTGCCGAGAACAACTATTTCCGCGCCACCAACAAACCCCTGCTCAGTTCGTTGCAGGGCACCGATGCCAAAGGCACCGGAACATTCTCCGGCGAAAACGGCGGCATCATCAAAGCCTACGGCAACATTTTTGCCGAAACGGGAAACTCCAGCTACTACAAGCCCATCACATGGAGCAGCAATCACACCAGCTTCGACTGCTACGAAGTGGCCATGCGCGAGGATAAGGTACCCGCTGCGGTGGTGACGCTCAGGGGTGGAACAACCTACGACAACTTCGACACCAATGCTTCCCTGATGTATGCCTATACCCCCGACGAGGCTGCTGATGTGCCCGGAAAGGTGACGGGGTATTACGGTGCGGGCCGAATGAATCACGGCGACCTGCAATTCGCGTTCAACAACAGCGTGGACGACAGGGATTACGGCGTGAACAAAAGTCTGGCAGCCCTGCTCGACAGTTATGTCGGAGCCGGTGCCACATCGGGTGGCAACAGTGGCGACGAGGGCGGAACCGGAGAAGAACCCGGTGGCGAGGACCCAAGTACGGGTGGCGAAACACCTGTAGAGGGTGCTGTGATGTGCAGCTTCGACAAGGGCGGAACGCCTTCGTCATCGCTGTTCACCGTTACGGGCAACGGCTCCAACAGCAAAGGCGTGGCCACCTTCAACGGAAAAACATACGACACTTGCCTGAAAATGGAATCGAACACCAACATCTCTTTCACCACGACAAAGACTATGAAGCTCACGCTCGTCTTTGCCGACACCGAGACCGCGAGTTTCAACCTCGACGGCACAAAGACCGTTGGCACCGGCAGCACCTACACCATCGACTCGCTGCCGGCCGGCAACCATGTCATCACCAAGAAAGACAAGTGCAATCTTTTCCTGATTGTGCTGGAATAACACGGGCACGATGAACGGCAAGTCCGTACAGCACCCATCATTCACGGCCCTCTGCCCATCCGGCGCAGAGGGCCGTAACGCTGTTGAAGAAAAGTGTTGCAAACGACAATATAATCCCCGCGCCTGCGTTCCTTAATACAGAAGAAAATGAATTTTCAAGATAAAATATCAACATACTAAACCCCAAAACTAAGATGAGGAAACTATTTGCGCTCATGTGTATGGTCTATACCATGAGCATTTTTGCCGGAGAACGGGAAACGATTTGGCCCGCAGACAAGATGCCCGACAGACAGGAGCATCAGATTGCGGCCATGACCGATGAAGTGGAAAGCGGAAACTTTGAGGCCGACAAACACAGGGTGGCCTATATAGAATGGTTTGCCAAGCCCGACAAAAAGGTGCGCAAGGGTGTGTGTATGATTCTGATCAGTGGTGGGTCGTACAACAACTGCTGCGACGTGGGACTTATCAAGAAATGGAGCGAGGAGCTTACCGCTATCGGCGTACAGTGTGTCAATTTCGTGTATCGCACGCCCCGCCCCAAGGCACTGCCCATTTATCAAACGGCATGGGAAGACGGACAACGGGCTGTGAGGATGGTGCGCAGCGAAGCAAAGAAGCGGGGATTCGACCCAGAGAAAATTGGCGTGGTGGGCATGTCGGCCGGCTCGCATTTAGGACTGTTGCTGGCCACCAGCTCGCAGACGCCCGCCTACAACAGGATTGACAAGATTGACGACCTGCCCTGCCATATCAACTGGGCCATATTGAACGCGCCGGCTTATGTCACTTCCGACGCAGAGGCCGGCACTCCGGCAAGCCGTCAAGGCTATGGCGTAGACGTTACGTTGAGCAAAGTGTTTAAATTTGACAGCAAGACCTGCCCCATCAGCTTTCATCACGGCGGGGCTGACGTCTATTCGCCCAACGGATCGACAAAGGCTTATCTACAACTCCGGAGAATGAACATTCCCACAGAACTGCACATTTATCCCGACAAACCGCACGGTGCGTTCGGTTTCGAACGGGCCATAGAGTTTATGACCCAGATGGGTTACCTTGGGAAAGTCGCTGAGGAAGTAGACCTGATGAGCAGATTTACCAACGACGACGCGCGCGAAAAAGTGATTGTGGAAGACGTGTGGCCCGAAGGGAAAATGCCCGACGAGCAGCAGGGACAGTGCAAGCCATACATGGAATGGCACTTCCCCAAGACCCTGAAGACGAAAGCCATACAAATTATATATTCGGGAGGTGCATACATGCGCAACGGGACGACAGGATTTGAGGTGGCTCCCGCGCGCCGATACCTGAACGAAAAGGGCATGACGGTGGTTACCATGCAATACCGCACGCCCCGCCCCTCGAAGGAAAGCGGACTCAGCAAGTTTGCAACGGCATGGGAAGACTTGCAGCGATGTATCAAAATCGTGAGAAGCAAAGCCGCAGCATACGGACTTGACGCCAACCGCATCGGCATCATGGGAAGCTCGGCCGGCGGCCACCTCACGCTGATGGGCGTCACCTCGTCCTCCCATCAAGCCTATCTGCCCATAGACAACATTGACAAAGTGCCATGCAATGTGCAATGGGGTGTAGCCATTTATCCGGCCTACTCGCTGACCGATGGGGTAAGTGATATCAACACGGGAGGCGGCAATGGCGACGATGCCATTTTAGTGCCCGAATATTCATTCGATCTGAACACCGTTCCCACGCTGTTCCTGCATGGTGACGCCGACAAACACTCGCCAATGAGCTCCGTCAGGGCGTGGGAAAAAATGAGAGCTATGGGCATCCAAAGCGAACTCCACACACTGGCAACACGAAGCCACTGTTTCCAAAGAACGGCGTCGCCGGGAACGGGAAGTTACACCTTCCTTGATCGCATCTGGGATTTCCTTACGGTAAAACAATACAACAAGTGAGCCGAAAATAGGCAGAAGCCACAAGGTGACGTAAAATAAGGAGAACAACATCAAACAGACACGATGACCCGGTATCATATATACCAAGTCATCGTGTCTGTTTGATATGTTCCATTTAAAGGGGCTTCACAATCAGAGAAGCGTCTTTCGGCTTCGCCTAAAATTTATATGCTATAGAGAAACCGAATAGTTTCGTGAGGACAAACGGCGCGTTATTTATTGATAGGTTTGCCGTCGCTGACCCATTCCATGATACCACCACGCAGATTGACCACCTGGAACCCCATCTTGGCTAACGCTTTCGCAGCCATCATTGAGCGGTGTCCGCTGCGGCAATACACATAGGCCGTTTTCTCCTTATTGAGTTTGGTCAATGCCTGATCCTTGAAGTCAGACTTCTTGATATCCATATTGACAGCATAGGCAATATGGCCTTCGCCATATTCTTCCGCCGTGCGCACATCGATAAGCTGCACACTCTCAGATGAAATCGAGGTTTCGAACTGGTCGGCATCTACCGACGTGATATGCTCATGCTGTGCGCAGGCCCCCACTTCAAATCCCAACGCCGCTAACATTGACATCATGATATGTTTCATATGCATACATTTTAGTCCGGACATTCCGCCCGTTTTATTCAACATCCTGTAATTGTTCCATGCAAATATACGAAATGCCGATGAAAATCAAAAGGAAAAGGCGAAAAGAAAGGAAGCGTGCCCGTCCTCAGGTTTTACTCTCATTCTTCTAACAGGGCAATATCACAGCAGGCTTTCCATATATTCTTTGACGTGGCTCCATGAATAGAAAGGGAAGTTATCTGTTTTTACCGGAATATGTACATCCCTTTCATTATGCCGGAAGCGAACTATAATGTCATTCTGCTTATTTTTAAAGAATAGCAACTGCAGATTTGCACCCATTGGAGATACCTTGAAATCTGTCCATACCTTATATACTTCATAAGGGTCACTGACAGCTATCCCGAAGTTTTCAACCTGCAGTAAAGCTAACAACGGCATTAGGTTTCCGTCGTGACCGAAACGGATTGTTGCGGCAACATCGTTGTTCCTGATTGCCTCCTCAGCACTTTCAATGATATTCCTGACCAATGGTCTTGCATTGTTTTTAACCAACGATCTGCCTTCTGCATGATTAGCATTGCGTACGTAGAAATGATAATTGATACATTGCCATAAGTCGAAGATCTCCTGTGCTGTAAACAAATCGTAAAAGCGAATGTCCGTTTCAATGTCTTGCATATTAACGGCAATCCAATAGAGTCCCCACATCAATTTGTCCGGATTGACTCTCTTCGTAACAAATTCTTCCTTTGAAAACAATTGCTTCATAAGTCTGTCGGGGCGGGTATGATTGTCACGAAACTTTTCATACTCTATGCACCATGGACCCGTCTTTTCATCGGTAAACTCATTGGATATATCCGAATGAAAATTAAGATACCTGACATACTTTTCACTTGTCTCGTATCTGATCTGCAATTTGGGATTAAAGCTCTTTAACTGATCACCAAAACAAACCATGCTCATAGCGCAACGATGTGACATCGTTGTTCTTGCCGATATTTTTTTCCGACCTTGAAAAATTTCAGGATAGGCATTATACAAACGAGCGGCAATTTCTTTCTGTTGTCGTTCTCCAACAGGTGAAAGATCACCCCCGCGATCCTCAACCATAGGCCAGATCTTTTCCAACTTCGACAACGTTTCTTCGCCTTGCGTTGTTAAGGAATGTTGGGCTCTTGCCTCCTTCAACAAATCGAGCACCCATTTATAGTCACGGTCGCCAATTAGATATCGTGAGCCATGTCTCCCAAAATGGCT
>CALKIW010000093.1 GCA_937995875.1 uncultured Bacteroidales bacterium
AAAAGTAATTATTTTACTGATAATCAATAAGTTAAATGTTTTCAAGGAACGACTATGTAAGATTGTAGGCCAACATCTGCACATCATTTTCAAACACCACCTATAGCGCCATCTGACAGGCACACGTACCGATGGATCCGGAGTTGGGACGGTCGGCACGATATTGGTTGAGCCGGCAGCTGTTCATCGCGCCCGGCACCTCAGTCCATGACACGGATGGAAGTTCTCACGGCAGCTTTTGGTCGTGAGATTCCTATAGGCCCGACTCCCGCTATTTCACATATTTCCGGATGGCCTTTTGGATCAATGCCTCCATAACATCATATCCCCTACCCGTAGGATGTGCACCGTCCTCAGTGTATTGTGGATTGAGCGATTTCTCAGGGCCGCTCACAAGGGCCGAGTAATAATCCACGTAAACTATTTTGTTGCGCTTGGCATAAGCCTCCAAACGGGTATTGAGACGGGAAATCTTGCCTTGAACATCCGCAATGTCTGGTCTCCAACCGAATTTCGAAGAGGGCAGCACCGACGTCATGATCACCTTGATTTTATGCGCTCGTGCGAGCTCAACCATCGTGAGAATATTCCCATACGTATTGTCTTCGCTGTACACATAGTTGTTCTCGGCAATGTCATTGCTGCCGCCGTTGATCACCACCACCTTCGGTTTGAGATTAATCACATCTTCGCGGAAACGCACCAAATACTGATAGGTGGTCTGTCCGCTGATGCCCCGACAGATATAATGGTTATCACGAAAGAAGTCAGGGTGGTTACTTTTCCAGAATTCCGTAATGGAATTACCTAAAAAGACAACCCTGCGCCCATCGTTGGGCTGGCCGGCCAACTCCCTGTTTTCGGCGGCATACTTGCCAATGTTGGCCCAGTCTTCCTGCGCATTCACAACAGTTGCAGAAAAAAGCAGCAACAATCCCAAAATTACTTGTTTCATAGCTTTAATATGGTTATTTTGTGCGTTTTGTGCTTATATTCACCTTATACAAACTCGTCTAATCTCTTAGCAAACAACTGCTGTTCGGAAGGAGATATGCGAAGCAAACCGGCAAGTGCTCTCCAAGAGCGTACAGCATCTCTAACTTGCTGAATGATGTCTGAAGCCACTTCAGAAGAAAGATAGTAGTCTTCACAGGCGTCCTGTAGATCACTCAGACTTGCCCGACAGGAATTTTCCGAAATCATCAGTGATTGCTCATAAGCCAACGATGGATTAAGGTCGTAAGCCGGTGAGAGCTGCCATCCTTTAGAGGAAAGCAGAAAACCATGATTACGGAAATGATCATCACTGTTACCCACGCAAATATTAAAAGCTACCCTTCGGAAAAGCTCTTCTAAATTTTCCTGAACATTGCAGCCATAACGAAGAATGACATCCGCAATATCCAGATATCCTTTACCCGTGTCAGCACCGTCACCATCCGTAAGACCAAGCAAATTCATGGAAGAAGAAAAATGGACTCGCTTTCCGTCTGTGTTTCTGTCGAAACGAACAGATACCAGTGCGTGAAAAATGTCAGCAACAGGAACAACTCTTGTCTCTGCCACATGGACACCCGCTTTCTTCGCAAGCAGGTGGCAGAAATGCTCCCACAAAGCTACATCATACCGATCTTTGCGTGATGGGAACTTGGCTATACATAACCGCCCTCTCTCGTCCTTGACACTTGATTTTGGTCGTGCACCACCAAGTGAAGTGCCGGGATGATATAGTTGCTCTATCCATTTGTTCTCAGGCAGAATACCCTTTTCTTCACGCAGTTCAATGTGTTGAGAAGCATCCACCAACTTGCGTATAAACACAATAGGAGGAATGGATAGACGGTCCTCGCTGTTAATATAACGGCCATCCGGATGCTCCTTGAAACGGAATGCTCCCATACGGGAGAAATCATCTATGCCTTTCAAATAGTCGAAAGAGGTCAAATGACGTGTGGGCCGATGTTCCTGCTGAGCGAATATCTGTTCTCGCCTTTCTGCAAGAACACGCCCCCATCGATCAGGCAATGAGTCGGCAAAGCAACCGAAGATATCCCCTTGCGAAAACTGATCAGATACATAGTTGCCTAAGTCCTCTCCTAAACGAATGTCGCTGTGGCGGGCAATCCATAACTTATCAAAGTGAAAATGATAAACCTCCTTTCCTCTAATCTGATCAAAGCGAAGCTCTCCAACCAGCTCATCCTCCCCAAGCCAGTCCATACCGGCAAAGACATATAATTTCTCCATCGTTATTTTTTCTTTGATGCCCGCTGGCGGTTTTTGAGCCCCATATCCTGAATCGTCCTACCAAGATCATCATCCTTAGCGATCAACAAAATATCATCATCCAACTGTAAGGCATAGAGCACACGCAGGATAATGCCGATAGACACCGTCGGACGGCCTCTCTCTACATTCATCAATGTCGGGATGCTGCACGAAGCCCTTTCAGCCACCTGTTCCAATGACAAGTTTCGGCGCAGGCGGGCCAGCTTTATCTGTTCTCCTACCGTCTTCAGGTTGTGAGCAAGTTTTCTTGGTAACTTGTTGGCAAAAGTATCTTTTGACATACTCCTTAACTTTAATTACAATTACAAATATAACACAATATATGCAACCATAATTGTATTTAACAAAATTCTTATACTTAATTAACGTGAGCTCGACAAATTCACTTTATCACATCATAACAATTTTATCCTAAAATGAGTAGTTTCCTTAGTTAAAAGGATTCCTGTGCACTTTTGAGCAAGCAATACAATCAGTTATTTTTCTTTACAAACACCTCTTTAAAATTCGCATATTCTGAAACAACATTGACCTTCGTCCGAATTTCGCAAAATTTGCAAAATTCGTAGTTGCCTGATAGTCAGAGCGATTGGGGGAAACAACCCTTCGCTCCCCTTCCGGGCATCTGCGATTGGTTATCGCAGGGCTGCGCGATTAGGCCTCAAACGCAGGGCGGATAAGCCTCAACCACCCTGCGGACAGGCCGTTTTCATAGTGCCGTTAGGGCTTAGTCGCATCGCCGTTAGGCCTCCGCCATGATCTGGCAGAATACAATCCCTACAAACGGAGGAATTTTAGCGCTGCGAAGGATGAGTGTGAGCCACGTAACATAGCCCTTTTTGCGCCAGATGCTCCGAAAACAAGGGCCATATTTTAGGGCATAATAGTTTACAAAGGAGGAG
>CALKIW010000094.1 GCA_937995875.1 uncultured Bacteroidales bacterium
TAGGCGGGCACGACATTCTCGCATGGGGAACTCCCGTTGTTTATCTTTTAGTATGTCTGTGTGTGCTCAATCGAGTTTGCAGAATCGGCGGAGAATAATATAGGATTTCAATTTACAACCCCGACCAATTTATTTTCAGATAATTAGCACTCGGTTCCGGATTCGACAACAGATTGAATCCGGGATTGTTGTTTCTGCTGGTTTTTGTGTCTCTTGAAAGCCTATTTGGGTTGTCTGCTGTTTGCAATAGTAGCATTGTATGGAGTTATGCAAACAGTTTTTCATAGAGTCTATAACAAAAATATCTTCAAAAAATGTGATTGATGTTTTTCATGAATAAGATATTTCTTAACTTTGTAGAAGTAGTATTTTTTTGATATTGAAATCAGGAGGTTATATGATCACCCCTTACTTTATATTACTAATTATCATAATTTTATGCTTATGAAAACCAAGAGTATTTTATCATTTTTATTTGTCCTGTGCCTGCTGATAGGAGGAGTGGGGTGCGATGATGAATTGTCGGAAAACGAACTTATGAGACAAAAATTAATTGGTACTTGGGAATGGACAGTTTCCTATGGTGGTGTCGTTGGAGAATCTAAGCCTCAGGTAGGGGAGAAACTCGAAATAGGATTTATTGATAATCGTGTGTTGATTACTCATAATATGGAGAATATTGATAACCAACCACCGGTAATTACCGACAAGAAAATAGTTATCCAAGACGGTAGCTATTTTGTAAGTAAAGAAAAGAATAAGTACTATTTAACTATAACGCCAAAGGAAGAAACACCCGATTTGTATTACTTATCCGGAAAAAGAGAATTTTATATTAATAAATCCGGCGAAACACTTACCATTAATGATTCACAAGGTACAGCACAATTTAGTAGTGATTATAAAAAAATAAATTAACCGGTGCATTAAATAAAAGAGTTATGGGATGAAATATTTTACACATAAGAGCAGTGGCATATAAATGATAAATCCCGGATTCGACAATAGTTCGAATTTGGGATTATTGTTTCTGCATGGTTTGGTGCTTCTCGAAGGTATGTTCTTGTTTTTCGGAAGCAAGGCAGAGGGAAGAATTTTGCACGAGATTGTAGAATATGTCGCCAACGATGTTTAGATGGATTATCGATTCAGTGATAGTTTGGAACGTATGACTGCCGTAACGGACCGGCACAGCGCATACTTTGCGCTTCATTTTCTGAATCATCAGGTGTGTCTTGCACATTTATTGAGAGAACTACAATATCTTTCCGAATTGGATTCCAATCAGAAATGGTCTGAACAAATAGCCGGTCTGTTTCGTGAGGCTATCCATAAGAGAAATACCCATCTACCGACATTATAGACAAATCCTCATGGACAGAGCGCTTGGACAGCTTGCTCAAACAGGATATCAGTAAACTGGGCAAGAAATTTGATACACTGAAAAGGGGGATTAATAAAATGTCAAGTCCATATTTTCAAATTCCTTGAAGACCCAATGATACCATCGGACAACAATGCAAGCGAACGGGGAATACGTAAACTGAAAATCAAATTGAAGAACTCATGTACATTTCGTTCTGATTTCGGGACAGACGCATTCCTTGAACTGCATTCTGTCGTCGAAACTGCCAGGAAACACAACAAGACTCTATTTCGTGCTGTTCAAGCCTTATTTGAGGTTTGACATCCCGCCATACACTTACCGCCGAATAGTTATTTTCCTGCTCTTGGATGGTTAATTAAGGTTAATAGCGCAAAGTTTTATAGTACTATGCTTTGCAAGGTACCTATGTTTTGCATACCTTTGCAACATCAACTTGAAAATTGATGATTATGAATGTAGACAATGTGAAATCGCAAATGCGCAAAGGGATGCTGGAATATTGCATTTTGCTGTTGCTCGAAAAGCAGTCGGCCTACACGTCGGACATCATTCAGCGGCTCAAGGAGGCCGAACTGCTGGTGGTGGAGGGAACGCTGTACCCGCTGCTTACCCGACTGAAAAACGATCGCTTGCTGAGTTACAAATGGCAGGAAAGTACGCAGGGCCCCCCTCGAAAATACTATATGCTCACCGACAAAGGGGCGGTCTTCCTTCGGGAATTGGACAAGGCGTGGAGTGAGATTGCTGCCACCGTAAACTATCTGAAACAACCTAATTAAAGTTCTGTTCATTATCCAACAGGTTATTGAAACAACCTAATTAAAGTTCTATTCATTATCCAACAGGTTATTGAAACCACCTAAGTAAAGTTCTATTCATTATTCAACAGGTCATTATGAAAAAGAATATCACCATCAATATGTTAGGCAGGCTATATGCCATCGATGAAGACGCCTACGAACTGTTGCAACAATATATCGATACGCTGCGCAGCTATTTTGCGCATAAGCCCGACGGAAAAGAGATTGCCGACGACATCGAAGCACGCATCGCCGAACTGTTTGACGACCTCAAGACACAAGGTGTCGAGGCCATCAACATCCAGCACGTGCAGGACATCATTACGCGCATCGGAGATCCCAAAGAGATGGACGCGGATGAGCCGCAAAACGGGGAGGCAACTGAGCAAAATGCAGAGACAGCTGAGCAAGATGAGACACAAACGGGGGAAAAGAGTTTGCTCAATCGAGTGAAGGAAGAAGTCATGGCTTATTTCGATCGATTGAGAAAATCGGGCAAACGCCTTTATCGGGATCCCACCGATAAGAAGATAACCGGACTGCTGGCCGGATGTGCCCGCTACTTTGGTGGCGACCCCTTGTGGTGGCGATTGGCCTGCGTGTTTCTTGTGTTTATCTCTTTCAACACGTCTTTGTCTTCCGGCAGGTTTTTCCACGTAACGCTGTTCACATGGACGTCGCTATGGCTG
>CALKIW010000095.1 GCA_937995875.1 uncultured Bacteroidales bacterium
AAGAATATAAATAAGTGAAGAATGAAGAGAGAAGAGTTAAGAATCAAACACCATAACACTAATTGTGAATTGCAATCGCGCAGCCTAATTATGAATTATGAATTGTGCATTATGAATTATCAACACCGCGCAGCCTAATTATGAATTTTGAATTATGAATTGCTAACCGCCCAATTATGAATTATGCATTGTGAATTATGAATTATAAAATTAAGTCTCTTTTTCTTCGAACTCCACATATTCGCCTTCGTTTTTGTTGAATATCTTTTGGTTGGCTTCTTCAGGAGTACGTTGGTCAATGATGGTGTCACCCGATGGAGTTTGGGTCTGCCGTCTGTGCCGTGCAGTTTGTTTGGAGGAGCCTTGCTGATGCTGGCGGGGATCTGTTTTTCCTTTGAGCAAATCGAGAATTTTGTCTAATCCTAACTGATGGAGCAGACGGCGTATTGTTATCGCACTCAAAACAAATAAGGCGATAATGAGCAAAAAAACAAATAAGAATATTCGTAAAATCATGATTCTGTTCCTTGTTCTTTAAATGGGTGTTCTTGGGGGCGCCAGACTGGTCAGACTGGTTGGACTGGTTGGACTTGTCCGAATCCCCCGATTTTCCTGTCACTGCCCGATTAGCCTGTCACGTTGTCTTTTTCTCTGCTCCTTCTTGTTTATTCGGGCTGCCGAGACTGCCGTCGGTTGTAAATATTGATGGCTATCGAAAGGGCAACATACCATGCGATGATAATGGCAAAGGCCGTGATTTTGAAAATGATGAGCAGTGGGACGCACGAGAGCAGGAAGATGTATTTCACTTCGTTGCCTTTCCATCCCCACTGCTTGAATTTGAGGGCAAACATCGGGATTTCGGCAATGAGCAGATAGCAACTCACAAACATCATGAGGATGAGCAGCAGCGTCATGGCCGATGAAGTCTCGAAAAAGCCATGCGCACCTACGATGAGTGATCCCCAAAAGAGGGCGTTGGCCGGAGTGGGCAGTCCGATGAAGCCAAGACTCTGGCGTTCGTCAAGATTGAATTTGGCCAGACGGAGGGCAGAAAAAGCTGCCATGACGTAGGCCACGAAAGGCACGATGTCGGCAACGGGCAGGAGCATCTTGGGATAATCCATGACCGACAGTTGGGAGAACATGATGGTCGAGGGTGCCACGCCGAAGGTGATGACATCGGCCAGCGAGTCAAGTTCCTTACCAATGGGTGATGACACATGGAGCAGGCGGGCCGCCATGCCGTCGAAAAAATCAAAGACGGCGCCGATGATGATAAATACCAGAGCCATCTTGGGGTCGTGCACAAAGGCATAGCAGATGGCGATGCAGCCCGAAACGAGATTGCAGCAAGTGATGGTGTTGGGAATATGTTTCTTGATGCTCATTGTTGTTGGATTTAAAGGGATGGGGTAGGGCGAAACGAATGGTCAGGATAGCCGACACTTCGTGGCCTGAATGAAGGTATGACTTGTGAATGTCACCGTTGGTATTAGCCAACAAGCTGTCTGCTCCTCAATGGAAACGGCTCTCCCTTGCAGAAGAAAGTCGGGCTATTTGAGCCGGGCAATAATGGTTTGGTCGCCTACGGTTTTCTGTCCCATCTCGACCAACACCTCCGAATCTAACGGCAGAAACACGTCTACGCGAGATCCGAGCTTGATAAATCCGAGATGCTCATCGATGTAGCAGTATTCGCCCTCTTTGGCATAGGTAACGATGCGGCGTGCCATGGCTCCTGCAACCTGTCTGCAAAGCACGTCCACTCCATGCTCGGTAGTAATCATGGTGTCGGCGCGCTCGTTCTCCTCGCTAGCTTTGGGCAGCCAGGCCTTGTGATAGTTACCGTCTCGATGGCGCACGAATTTCACCCTGCCGTCTACCGGAAACCAGTTGGCGTGAACATTGGTGAGGCTCATGAAGATGCTGATCATGAGCCGCTTGTCGTGGAAATACTCGTTTTCTTCAACCTCCTCAATAACCACAATCTTGCCATCGGCTGGTGCCACGACAATCTTGTCGGTATCTTCAACCTTGAGATACCGTATGGGACATTGATAAAAGTTTAGGGCGATGGCGTATATTATTCCGAATATAACCACGAATATTCCAAACGGCCACTTCGTGTCAAAGGCAAACCATAGGACGGTGGCTATGGCGACAATGCCTACAAAACCGAAGAGAAGGGTGTTGGTCCCTTCGTGATGTATGCGTATGTTTTTTAGTTTTTTAATTTTCTTGCCCATGTTCAGAAAAGGGTGTAATCTGACTGGTTGCAAAGGTAATGTTTTTAATTTAAACAACAACCTTTTTTGTAATATTCTTTTGGCTGTATCGTAATTTAGCTGTAACTTTACACCTGCTAAATTAAGGAGAAAGCATGGAAGATTTTGTTCATTTGCACGTTCATACACACTATTCGGTACTCGATGGTCAGTCTAAGGTTCGCTATTTGGTGGACAAGGCTGTCAAAGACGGCATGAGAGGAATGGCCATCACCGATCACGGTGTGATGTATGGCATCAAGGAGCTTGTCGACTATTGTGCCTCGATCAATAAGAAGCGTAAGGCGAAGGGGCTGGAGCCTTTCAAACCGATCATTGGTTGCGAGATGTATGTGGCCCACCATAATAAGGAGGACAAGAACAGAGAGGCGGGAGACAATTCGGGTTACCACCTTATCGTGTTGGCCAAAAATTATAAAGGCTATAAGAATTTGATAAAGCTGGTGAGCCGAGCATGGGTGGACGGCTATTATTACAAGCCGCGCACCGACCGCAAAGACCTCGAAACCTATCATGAGGGGCTCATCGTCTGCTCGGCCTGTATAGCCGGTGAGGTACCGGCTAAAATTCTGAAAGGCGACATCGAGGGTGCTCGCGAAGCCTGTGAGTGGTATCATCGGGTGTTTGGCGACGACTATTATCTGGAGTTGCAGCGCCACGAAGTGAAGGATCCGAGCATCAGGGCCAATCGCGAGGTGTTCCCATTGCAACAGAAGGCCAATAAGGTGATGATGGAATTTGGCAAGGAGTATGGCATTAAGATTATCTGTACCAACGACTGCCACTTCGAGGATCAGGACACGGCAGAGGCTCACGACCACCTGCTGTGCCTATCGACGAGCAAAGATCTTGACGATCCTTTCCGCCTGATGTACACCAAGCAGGAATGGTTTAAGACGCGCGAGGAGATGAACGAAATCTTCAGCGACATTCCCGAAGCCTTGCGCAACACGACCGAGATACTCGACAAGGTTGAGCTTTACAGTATAGACAGTGCTCCTATCATGCCGTATTTCCCCATTCCCGAAGACTTCGGCACGGAGGAGGAGTGGCGCAGGAAATATAGGGAGCAAGACCTTTACAAGGAATTTACGTCTGACGAGAACGGGCAAAATCCTATGCCTGAGGCAGAAGCTCAGAAGGTGATAGAGCGGCTCGGAGGCTACGACAAGATTTACCGCATCAAACTTGAGGCCGATTATCTGGCCAAATTAGCCTTCGATGGGGCAAAGAAGAATTATGGCGACCCGGTGCCGGACAATGTGAAAGAGCACATCAACTTTGAGTTGCACGTGATGAAGACGATGGGTTTTCCGGGTTACTTCCTCATAGTGCAGGATTTTATTTCTGCCGCACGAAATGAACTCGGCGTGTGGGTTGGGCCGGGACGTGGCTCGGCTGCCGGATCAGTGGTGGCCTATTGTCTGGGCATCACGCGGATAGATCCGTTGAAATACGACTTGCTGTTTGAGCGTTTCCTTAACCCCGACCGTGTGAATCTGCCCGATATTGATACCGATTTCGATGATGACGGGCGTGGCAGGGTGCTCAGATGGGTGATGGATAAATATGGTGAGAAAAACTGCGCCCACATTATTACATACAGCAGTATGGCCACGAAAAACTCTATTGCCGACGTGGCTCGTGTGGAGCGGTTGCCGCTGGAACGTTCCAATTTCCTGAAAAAAGCAATTCCCGAACGTCTGCCCGATGGCAAGAAGATGAATCTGAAGAATGCCATAGAATACACGCCGGAGCTGCGCGAGGCTGAATCTTCGGCCGACCCACGTGAGCGAAACACCATCAAATATGCCAAGCAGTTGGAGGGAACGGTGCGTGGAACGGGTATTCATGCCTGCGGATTCATTATCTGTCGTGACCCTATTGACGAGTGGGTGCCGGTGTCTACAGCCGACGACCCCGACTTTCCGGAACTAAAATGTGCCGTGACACAGTATGACGGTCATGTGATCGAAACCACAGGACTGATCAAGATGGACTTCCTCGGACTCAAGACTTTGTCGGAGCTGAAGGAGGCCTGCAAGGTGGTAGAGCGCACGAGAGGGGTGAAAATAGATATCGACAACATCCCCATCGACGACGAACTCACCTACAAACTCTATCAGCAGGGGCGCACCATCGGCACGTTCCAGTTTGAATCGCCGGGCATGCAGAAATATCTGCGCGAACTACACCCGACGGTGTTCGAGGACCTGATAGCCATGAACGCGCTCTATCGACCGGGCCCCATGGACTATATTCCCGACTTTATCAAGCGCAAGAACGACCCATCGCTGGTGACATACGATATTCCGTGTATGGAAAAATACCTGAAAGACACGTATGGCATCACAGTCTATCAGGAGCAGGTGATGTTGCTGTCGCGCCAGTTGGCCAATTTCACGCGTGGAGAGAGCGACGCCCTGCGTAAGGCGATGGGAAAGAAAAAGAAGGCCATCGTAGACCAGATGAAGCCCAAATTCCTCAAACAGGGCGAGGCCAACGGTCACGACAGAAGAATTTTGGAAAAGATTTGGGGCGACTGGGAGAAGTTCGCGTCGTATGCGTTCAACAAGTCGCACGCCACTTGCTATTCGTGGGTGGCTTATCAGACGGCTTATCTCAAAGCCCACTATCCTGCGGAATATATGGCTGCACTGATGACCCGGCGCTTTTCCGACATTGGCGAGATAACCAAACTCATGGAGGAGTGCAAGGCTATGGACATTCCAACGCTGGGTCCCGATGTGAACGAAAGCTACGTGGAGTTTGGCGTGAACAGGAAAGGCGAGATCCGCTTTGGCCTTTCCGCTATCAAGGGCATGGGCTCCGGAGCCGCAGAAGCCATTGTGAGGGAACGTCAGGAAAACGGGCCCTATAAGGATGTTTACGACTTCGTGGAGCGCGTGAGCCTGCGCGACGTTAATCGCAAGGCTATCGAAAGTCTGGCCCTGAGTGGCGGATTCGACCGTTTCGGACTGAAGCGGGAGCAATATTTGGCTGCTAATGGCAAGGGTGAGGTATTCCTCGACAGTCTGGTGCGCTTTGGTCAGCAGTACCAGCAAGATAAGATCGAGTCGGCCAATTCGCTGTTCGGCGGCATGGTGGCAGATATTGCCATTGCCAAGCCTCCTGCACCGAAGGCCGAAGAATGGAGTGCTATTGAGAAGCTGGGAAAGGAGAAGGAACTGGTGGGTATCTATCTTTCCGCTCATCCTTTGGACGATTATCTGCTGGTGCTCGACAATCTTTGCAACACCTCATGTATAGAGGCCGGCAGCCGTGAGAACTATGCCGAGTTGTCCACGCGTCAGGAGGTGACGTTTGGCGGTATCGTGACCAAGGTGGTCCACCGATTCAACAAGCGGGGAGAGCCGTTCGGTATCGTGACGATAGAAGATTGTCGGGGGTCCGGAGAAATCGCGCTCTTTGGAGAAGATTGGGGTCGTTGGGGTGCCTGGCTCACGGAGGGAAGCTCGGTGTTTATCACGGCCAAATGCAGCAAGAGGTATGAATCGAGCCAATACTACAGTATGCGCATCCAGAGCATTGAGTATCTTCAGACGGTGAAAGACAAGCGCATAGAGCGGTTTACGATTAATGTAAAGAGCGGAGCCATTGATGATGAGATGGTGACCGACATTATGTCGATGGTGGCCGATGTGCCCGGAAACACAGAGCTGTATTTCAACATCAACGATGAAGAAAACAACACCAATGTGCTCCTGCTGGCCAAGGCCGGACGAATAGAGGTCAGGCAGCCGCTTGTGCACTATGTGAACGAACATGAGAGTATGAGCTACACGGTTAATTAATTCATAATTCATAATTCATAATTCATAATTGGGCTGCGCGATTGCAATTCACAATCAGTGTTATGGTGTTTAATTCTTCACTCTTCACTCTTAACTCTTCACTTATTTATATTCTTCACTCTTCACTCGTAACTCTTAACTTCTTTATATAATGCAAATAAAAATAGAATCATTGGAACAAATCCGTGAAGCTGCACGGGAGTTTGTTCAACACATCGGCAGCAGCAAGGTGTTTGCCTTTTACGGCAAGATGGGCGCCGGAAAGACGACTTTCATCAAGGCCGTCTGTGAGGAACTGGGCGTGGAAGACGTCATCACGTCTCCCACCTTTGCCATCGTCAATGAGTATCGCTCGGCCACGACCGACGAACTGATTTATCATTTCGACTTCTATCGCATCAAGAAACTCGAAGAAGTTTACGACATGGGCTATGAAGACTATTTCTACAGTGGGGCGCTGTGCTTCCTGGAATGGCCGGAACTCATCGAGGAGATTTTGCCGGGTGACGCGGTGAAGGTCACCATCACCGAGACAGAAAACGGCAGTCGTGTTGTAGATTTCTGACCTTTTGCCCACAATGCTTGTAAAGTTCAAGGTAAATGCTTAACTTTGCTTGATGTAACGAACAAACAATAATCAGTAAATTATAAAAAAGAAAAAATGGAAGTTGAAATTACAACAGAAAATTTCGAGAGCTATAAGAATGGCGAATTGCCTTTGGTGGTAGACCTTTGGGCTACATGGTGCGGCCCCTGCCGCATGGTTGGACCAATCATGACAGAATTGGCAGAGGAGTATGATGGCAAGCTCGTTGTCGGCAAATGCAACGTAGAAGACAACGACGACATCGCCACGGAGTTTGGTGTGCGCAACATCCCTACGGTGTTGTTCTTCAAGGGTGGCCAGCTGGTAGACAAGTTTGTCGGTGCTGCCGCCAAGGACAAGTATAAGGAAAAGTTCGACGCCTTGCTTTAATACCTTGATAAAGGCACTTGCAGGCAATGACTTCAGGAATGTTGTCCTGACAGGCCAAGCGCCTGTCATCTTACAGATAATACAATATACAGCGTTTATGCCCAAAAGATACATGGCATAGACGCTGTATGCGTATATACCTATCCGGCCCTCAATACATCTCTATCAGTTGTCTGCAACCTCAAATC
>CALKIW010000096.1 GCA_937995875.1 uncultured Bacteroidales bacterium
GTCATAGGCTAAGTTTTTTTAGAGGTTGTACTATATGTTAATACAGAATGTATTTTCCGTTTTCCATCTTATAGTGTATCTGCTTGGTAGTTGCCATAGCATTGAGAATATCTGTCAGTGAATCGTTTTTCTTGTCGAAATATCCATAAAACCGAATGTTGCCAATATCGCCCAAAATCACAATGGACACATCATAGTTCCGGGTGAGAACTCTGGCGATTTCGGCAACGGTCATGTTTTCAAAAACGAGTTTTGACATCTCCTGAGCCTCAATGGCATTACTCGCTGTTGAGGTCTTGGTGAGGGTTCCTGTCTGCTTGTTCATGACAATCCGTTCACCTGGGCTCATGTCGCAACCAGATTCCCTCTTCACAGTGTTGTCTAAGCTCACCTTCCCTTCAAACAGTTCCACGCATGCCTCCGTGTCTTCTCTAAAGTTTTTGAAGTAGAATACGGTTCCCATGTCGTTGACGGTCAGTTCGTTGGTTTTTATGCTGAAAGGTATTTTCTTGTTGTGCTTCACCTCGAAATAGCCCTCTCCGTCCATAATTACGGTGCGGTCTGTAATTCCAAAGCCCTGCGAATAGCTCAGGGAGGTTCCTGAATTCAGTTTGGCGATGGTGCCGTCGGGCAGGGTAAGGTTGAGTGTTGAACCATTGGGAGCCTCTATTTTGACTTGTGCAAAATCTTTTTTCACAGCATTTGTACCCATTTGGTAAGCTCCCCATACAACAATAGGCAGTGCAAGTATGGCTGCTGCAGCGACTTTCAGTATCCACAGGGGGCGCATCCGGTGAGTGTTGTTTGCCAAGCGGTCTTCCGGCTTAGTCGTGTTGGTATTGGCTTGTAGCCCTATGTGCTGATAAAAACGTTCGATGGCTTGCTCCGGATCGAATGCGGTGGTGTCTGCAATAACACCAGCCGCAATCTGGACTTGGATGCTTTTGCGCACATATTCTTTGTTATATTCTGAAGTCTCGGTCCAGACTTGCAGGGCTTTGAGGTTTTCCTTGCTGATACGACAATCGATAAGCTCGGAAATTAGATGGTCTATGTCAGGATTGTTGGCCATGTTCATATCGGGTTACAATATAAAGACAATTAAAAAGAAAAAACGGGTAGTCAAAAACAAAAAAATCAGATGAAATTTTAAATTCATCTGATGATGAGAGAGAGTAATATTATGGTCTTGAATGCGAGTATCAGCAAACGGCTCACTTTCTTAAGGTGATATTTCACGGTGTTGACCGAAATACCCAACTCCGCAGCAGCCTCTGAATATTTCTTCCCTTCTGTTCGGCACTTCATGAAGACCCTTTTGCTTTCTTCGGGCAGAGAGGCCATGGTCTTTTCAAGTTTGGCCTGCATTTCCTTGTACAACATTTCTTCCAGCGGATGGTCTTCGTCAAAGATTTTGGAGAGATAGCCCTGTTGCTCAATGATGGATATTTCCGAGGTGAAGCGATGGTTTCGGTAATCTGCCGATTTCAGCTTGTTCAGACAATGATTGCGTACGGCTCGGAGCAGATAGGCTCGGAGAAACTTAATGTCGAGTTCCTCGCGATGATCCCATAGGTGGAACAGCACATCGTCGGCAACCTCTTCTGCCAGTGGCGAAGAGCGGAGTATCTGCATAGCAAAGCGACAGAGCATTTCGTAGTACTCGTGATATATAGTTTCGAATGCCTTGGTATCGCCATGCTTAATTTGTTCCAGCAATATCTGCTCCATCTTTTCAACTCCTATTGGGGGATTACGATATATGTGCTTTGTATTCTGTCGTACGACGGTATATGCTGCGATTCGGAAAATCAACATACCACGACAAAGAATATCGAGCCTGAAACCGGTCGAGATTCAAGTTGAATTTCAGCACATCATAGACGTGGACAGAACCGTTTGGTATTTTGAAGTTGTATATATCGTGCCAAAACGCGGCCTCCCACGGCACGTTGCCGTTCTTGGGAGTCAGCGTATGATAGCTATGCCAGCTATTTGCCCATGAGGTGGGTGTATCGCATATCCGCCTGTATGGTGGCCGACTTTTCTTCGCCGGCAAGATAA
>CALKIW010000097.1 GCA_937995875.1 uncultured Bacteroidales bacterium
TAAGGTCAGTATTTTCTCTTGTCCCCAAACTGTCCCCGTAGAAAGGATAAATAGCAGAGGCAGCAGGAAATTCTTTGATTTAAACAGTCTCACAATTTTATATTTAAGTCCTTCATCATCATGGAACAGCATAAACAACAAGGGCAGCGCTATCATGGTGAGCATGGTCGAAGTAATCAGTCCGCCAATCACCACTGTTGCCAGAGGTCGCTGCACCTCAGCTCCGGCCCCGGTCGAGATGGCCATTGGCAGAAATCCCATCGCCGCAGCAGATGCAGTGAGCATCACCGGGCGCAGGCGGTCGGTAGCTCCGATGAGGATAAGTTGTCGCATATCTTTCATGCCACTGTTGTGAAGGTGCTTAAGGTGTTCCACAAGCACTATCCCGTTGAGCACCGCGATGCCAAACAAAGCGATAAATCCCACTCCGGCAGAGATGCTGAACGACATTCCCCGCACCCATAAAGCCAAGATACCGCCTACTATTGACAGAGGCACAGCAGTAAAAATCATGAAAGTATCTTTCATGGATTTAAAGGCAAAGTGCAGGAAGATGAAGATTAGTGCTAAGGCAATCGGCACGGCCAGCATAAGCCGGTTGGTGGCATTTTGCAGATTCTCGAACTGACCGCCATAGTCGATGTAGTATCCCGGGCGCAGTTGAACATTTTTGTTTATTTTTACTTGAATGTCGGTCACCACCGACTTAAGGTCTCGGTTGCGCACATTGACGCTCACCACGACGCGCCGATGAGTATTTTCGCGAGATATTTTAGCTGGTCCCTCGGCGAGGGTAATGTCAGCCAGTTCACACAAAGGGATGAGCGAGCCGTTGGGCAATGGCACTTGCAGCTGCTTGATATCATTGATGTCACGACGTGCCGACTGATCCAGACGCACTACCAAATCAAAGCGTTTCTCACCCTCGAAGACACTGTTGGCGGTCCTCCCGCCAAAGGCAGCAGACAGATAAGTATTCAGCGTGTTGGCATCGACACCGTAAAAGGCAATCTTGTCGCGCTTGTATTTCACATTCATCTCTGGTAATCCGGTGGTCTTCTCTAAGATAACATCGGCTGCTCCGGGTATTTTGTCCACCAATGATTTGATTTCTATTGCCTTCTCATTGAGATAATTTAAGTCTTCGCCAAATATTTTGATAGCAATATCCGATCTCACTCCTGTAATCAATTCATTGAAACGCATCTCAATGGGCTGTGTAAACTCATACTCTACACCGGGTATTACCGACAGTGCCTGTTTGAATTTGTCGGCCAGTTCCTCTTTGCTCTTGGCCACTTTCCATTCGCTTTTGGGCTTGAGTTTGATAATCATGTCGATCTCCTCCATCGACATCGGGTCAGTGGGAACCTCTGCGGCACCGATACGGCAGACCACCTGTTCAATTTCTGAGAATTTTGATTTGAGTATTTTTTCCATCTGTGTGGTCAGTTCCACTGTTTTCGACAAAGATGTACCGGTCTTAAGAGCCGGTTGGATGACGAAATCGCCCTCGTCCAAAGTAGGAACAAACTCACCACCCATTTTGGACAGCATTACACCGGACACGATGAGCGTGCCCAATGAGAGCGACAAAACGATGCGTTTATGATTGATAGACCATTTAAGGACAGGAAGGTAACTCAGTGTGGCATACTTCACGATGATACGCGAAATGTTCTTTTTAGATGGTGCTTTAGGCTTGAGGGCCAGAGATATAATCACAGGCAGCCAAGTGAGACAGAGGAACATTGCGCCTAAAATGGCGAAGCTAAAGGCCAGAGCCATAGGCCGGAACATCTTGCCCTCCAAGCCCTGAAGCGATAGGATGGGGATGAAGACAATGAGAATGATAAATTGTCCGAAGATGGCCGAATGCATCATTCGGGAAGCACCGTTGTATGTGATTTCATTCATCAGTTTGCTCTTTTCATCTCCGGACAGTTTGTCCAGTCGATGTTTATGATTGAGCAAACTCACCGCGACAAACTCGACAATGATCACCGCTCCGTCGATAATGATACCAAAATCGAGTGCGCCAAGACTCATGAGATTGGCGTCTATGCCAAAAATATACATCATGGAGAGCGTGAACAGCAAGGCCAGCGGAATCATCGACGAGATGACGAGGGCAGACCGCAGGTTGCCTAAGAGCAGGAGAACGACAATAAATACGATGATGCAACCAAACAACAAGTTCTCAAATACGGTTGTCGTGGTCTTGCCAATAAGTTCGCTACGCTCCAGCACAGGATTGATATACACGCCCTCCGGCAGGCTCTTCTGTACCTCATCGACACGTGCCTTCACGTCGCGAATCACCTCTTTGGAGTTGGCGTCCTTGAGCATCATAATCTGTCCGAACACCTTCTCGCCCTCACCGTTGGCCGTAATTGCTCCGAAGCGGTTGGCATAACCGAAGTGGACTCTCGCCACATCTTTGACCAGAACTGGTACACCTTCCTTGTTTTTCACCACGATATTGCCCACGTCGTCGAGTGATTTCACCTGTGCATCGCCTCTGATGAAATAGCTTTGGGCATTTTTTTCGATATATCCGCCACCCGAAATGCTGTTGTTGCTCTCCAAAGCGTTAAAAACATCCATCAGGGTAAGGCTCAGGGCCTGCAGTCGCTGCGGGTCAATGGCCACCTCATACTGTTTGAGATAACCGCCCCAACTGTTCACCTCGACCACTCCTTTGATACCTGAGAGTTGGCGTTTCACGATCCAGTCTTGTATCGTTCGCAGTTCCATCGGGTCATAACGATCTTCATATCCGGGCTTCACATCGAGCGTGTATTGGTAGATTTCACCAAGTCCGGTGGTAATGGGACCCATTTCAGGCTCGCCGAAGCCTTCGGGAATGTTGGCCGATGCCGACTTAATTTTCTCTGCAATCAACTGACGGGGCAGATAGGTTCCCTCACTTTCTTCAAACACAATGGTAACCACCGACAAACCAAACTTCGATACCGACCTTATTTCTTTTACGCCCGGAAGGTTGGCCATCTCCAACTCTACAGGCGCAGTGATGAACTGTTCGATTTCTTGTGTAGAGAGATTACCCGATGTAGTGATAACCTGCACTTGATTATTGGTTATGTCGGGCACGGCACCGACAGGAATATTGACAACGGAATAGATGCCAAAACCAACGATGGTCAGTGTGAAGAGAATGACAATGAGTTTGTATCTTAGGCTAAATCGAATAATTTTCTCCAGCATAATGCTCTCTTTTTCTAAATTCTTTCAATGTTAAAAGAATCTCAACAAAAATAAAATAAAAATATTTTATAAGCAATATTTTTATTAAAATAGTAGCATATTTAGAATTATTCTATTTAATTTCATATTCGATTGGAAATCAAAATATTGCTGAAAATGAGATGGATTAAAGAAAGGGAAAACTAACAGAAAGCGCGACTACTCAAAACGTTTACACGGAAAAGTTTAAAAAGAAAGAATATAAGCAGTGAGGTGGTACAACACCTTGATGTCAATTTAATTCTGAAAAATCGTGTACAAAA
>CALKIW010000098.1 GCA_937995875.1 uncultured Bacteroidales bacterium
AGCTTGCCAAGGTACACGAAGACATCATTGGCTATGAAAGCGGATTCGATGACAAGATCGCAAGTGGTTATGTAATAATGAAAAACCTTATAAATGAGCTTATGACTGAAAGTATCGACATGACATTCAGCGAGAGTCAATATAAGGTTATTTGACAAACCGCCTATACAAGCATTCTAATAAAACAAAAACCTGACAATCCGCTTATTGTCATATATCAACAAGCGGATTGTTTATTAACCAGTATTATAAACCGTATCTTTGTATCAGATCGCGGGGTGGAGCAGTGGCAAGCTCGTCGCTTTGACTTGGCGAAGGTCGTGCGTTCGATTCGCACCCCCGCAACTAAGATGCAAAGATGTTGGTAATCTCAAATACTTTAAGTAATTTTACAGAAAAAGAAAATGAAAAAACTGACATTACAAATCAACAAAGAGAGCTTTCTGGCAATCATGAAAGGTGAGCAGAAAGTAGAACATCGCTATGTATACCCAAGTAATCAAAAGAAGTATGTGAAGTTCAAATGCGACGGCAAGGTGTACGATTCACAAGATGACATACCAGATGATGAGGTGGATATTGAAGTACAGCCGATTGAGTATGACGCATTGTATCTTATCAACGGCAGACGTAAGGATGCGCCACGTCTTACGGTAGAGGTAGAGCGTGCCGAATTCATTATCTTTACTGATGAAAACGGCAATGATATAATATATGAAGAAAACGGGATTGAATATGTAGGGTGTCAAGTATGGTACCATCTTGGAAAGATACTCGATACTGAGAATGTGTAACTTAAATATTTAGCTGAGTCAGAGCAAGAATTAACAGAATTGCAGGACCTCGCCGTAATATGAATGGCGCAGGTTTAGGTGGAAGACTTGTGGCAAACCGTAGAGGCGCAGGGACGCAACTTGGTAGCCGCGAAATGAGACGGGCAGATTTACGCGCTGCCTTTGGTGCAGGTGGCTAATGAACAAGTACTTGCAGACAATTGAGATAATACGGCGTGTCAGACAGGAAACTGACACTGCCGTATTATACTATTCAGCTGGGGGCAAGGATGGTATCGCTTTATTGGATATGTTGGCACATGAATTCAATAAGGTGATATGCTATTATATGTACATCATACCTAACTTAGACCATATACGCCCTTATATTCATTGGGCATACGTCCACTATAAAAATGTTGAAGTTAGGACGATAAAGCACTATCAGAGCGACTATTTTGAAAAATATGGGCTTTTCTGTGAGCCTAACGAAAATATTAAAACAAGAAGTGTAGGTGATGTAGAGCAGTATGTGAGAGATCAAACAGGAATAAAGTATGGTTTCAGCGGAATGAAAGGCGTGGACGGCTATATGAAGCGTATGCGTCTTAAAAAGTTCGCTAAAACAGGCTATATCACAGACAAGGGAATGGTTTACCCTATTGCATTATGGACTAACAAAGAAGTCCTAAGGTATATAGAGCGGAAAAATCTTATCAAGCCATTTGTATATGAAGAAAGGAAAGTAAGCCAAGGGTTTGGTGTAAACCTGCCAACGCTACTTATGTTGAAAAAGAAGTATCCAAATGACTACAAAAAGACTTTGGCAGAATTTCCTTTTGCAGAAAAACTTATATTTGACTATGAAAGAAAACAAGATAAAACAAGCGCAACATATAACGGTTAGGCGGAGCGAAATCAACTTTGCCAACTATAATCCAAGGAAAATATCCGACGAAGCGAAGAAAATGCTCAAGGCTAATCTAAAGAGAGTCGGGCTTCTTGGTGGTATCGTGTGGAACAAGACAACGGGAAATCTTGTTAGTGGTCATCAAAAGGTAGCTATCATGGACGAGGTAAACCGATACAATGACGGAGATAATGACTATGTACTGGAGGTCGATGTTGCCGAGTTGGATGAGAAGACGGAAAAGGAACAGAATATTTTCATGAATAACCGTAGTGTTCAGGGAGAGTTTGATACTGATATGTTGGAAACAATGTTGTCGGATATTGACTTTTCCAACGCAGGACTTGATGAATTTGATTTGCAGATGCTTGGAGTAGGTGACATTGAAGAAACCGATATATCAGACTTGTCTTGGGATGAATCCGAAACGGCAGAAAATAACAATCTTCAAAATCTTGCATTCACTTCAAAAGATGGGGAGGAGGATAAAAAGACAGACAGGAGTGTTAACTTCTACGAGGACACTCCAGAGAACCAAATTAAGCGGCATAATGAAATAAAGAAGATTAAAGACAGAATTAATAATCAGAAATCTTCAGACGGTGGAATGTTGAGTTATGTCGTATTGTCTTTCCCTACTCCAGAAGCGAGAATACGTTTTATGGCAGGGCTTGGATATACGGAGGAAGATAAATATGTGGACGGAGAAGAGTTCGCACATAAAATAGAATTTGGAGAATAACAAACATTAAGCGTTAAAAGTTATGGCAAAACCAAAATATGATTACGACAGCGATTACTTCTACCAGCGCATCAGGGAGAGTGCGGACAGGCAGATGCAGGAGAATCATATCATTTGGGATAAGGTCATAGCAAAGGATATCGATTTGGAGTCCAGCGTTTTCTCCGCAATGAAAAGTGGGTGCTACCCTCAATGGTCGAAAGAAGAAAACGAAAGAAGAAGTGAACAAATAAACAACGTATTATCGCGCGCCCGTGCGAATGTAGAGCCTGAAGTGTGGAGGATGGTACTCGAAATGGGGCTTGGTAAGGTACAGGCGCAGGACATCACTTTTGACAAGATTGGCGACAAAATACAGGACGAGCAAAGAATAACCGTCCACAAGCTCTCTCCCAACCTTAACGCCTTGCAGATGTGGCTCAGACATCACTCGCAGATATACCGCAGTATAGAGAGCGGGAAGTTGGAGGCGGAGGAAAACAGCGATATTCCAACGGACATCACCCATGGAATAGATATTGGCAAATGGATAGAAAAGGAGGTGAGCGATGATAAAGACGCATAAGGTATACTACCCTATATACTCCAACAAGGATAAGTTCATTATCCTTATTACAGGTGGGCGTGCCAGTGGTAAGTCACATTTTGTGTCTTCATTCCTTGAAAGACTTACTTTCGAGATGACACCAGTAGATAAAATCGTGCATCAGATTCTTTATACACGTTACACGATGGTCTCCGCCAACATTTCCATTATCCCAGAGTTCTTGGAAAAAGCTGAGTTGGACGGCACGCAAAAATACTTTCGATCCACACGTTCTGATGTGACCAACCGAATGACAGGAAGCACGGTGATGTTCAGGGGGCTTAAAACAAGTTCTGGAAACCAAACGGCAAAGTTAAAGTCCATTCACGGTATTACCACTTTTGTTGTTGATGAAGCGGAGGAATGGGTGTCGGAGAAAGAATTTGAAACTATCATGCTCTCCATACGCCAAAAAGGAATACAAAACCGCATCATCATTGTTATGAATCCAACGGACAACAACCACTGGGTTTACAAACGTTTCATAGAAAGCACGCATAAAGAGGTGATGTATGACGGCGTACCCGTCCAGATAAGTACTCATCCAAATGTATTGCATATTCATACGACATACTTGGATAACATCGAGAACCTCTCCCCGGAGTTCCTCAATGAGGTGGAGGATATGAAAG
>CALKIW010000099.1 GCA_937995875.1 uncultured Bacteroidales bacterium
CCTAAAACATTTAATTTATATTAACAACAGAGATTTTCTCTTTGTGAATATTATTCTGCACAGAACTAATCCTATACCTACTAAAAGTGAAAAAGTTTATTGTTTTTCAATTGTCTAATGCTTCCCGAATTGTCGGGTAGGAAAGGATTCTCCCTTCGGCAACATACTGATATATGATCAAATTGTCGTCTGATAGCTTTTTTCTACTGTTGATTTTTCCTATCTTTGCAGTGTTACGAAGCTATGACATCATGAAGAAATTGATATACCTTTTGTTGTTTTTGTCGCTGCTCACCTCCTGCCAACAGCAACCCCGCAAGTTTGTCATCGGTGTTTCGCAGTGCAGCATCGACATTTGGAGAGACAAGCTCAACCGCGAATTGAAGACGAGCGAGTATTTCAACGACTCCATAGAAGTGCGTCTGGCTTCGGCCAACGACGACAGCAAGAAGCAAATCGCACAGATCGATAAGTTTATAGACGATGGTGTGGATCTGCTCATCGTGGCTCCCAACCAATATACATCCATCACCCGCGCCGTGAATCGGGCCTACGACAGAGGCATACCCGTGATACTCTACGACCGCAAGGTGAACACCGACAAATACACCGCCTTTATCGGGGGCGACAATTACAACATGGGCAGGACGATGGGGCAGTTTATAGCCCGGCAGCTCAAGGGACAGGGACGCGTGGTGGAAATACGTGGGCTCGACGGCTCGTCGCCTGCTGAGGAACGTCATCGCGGATTTGTGGACGGACTGAAAGCCTTCCCCGGCGTGCAGCTGGTGGCCTCGGAAGCCGGCAACTGGAAGGAGGAAAGTGCCATCGATGCCATGAACCGCATCCTGCGGAAGACCCGCGATTTCGACTATGTGTTTGGACAGAACGACCGTATGGCGTGGGGAGCCTACGTGGCATTGAAGCAGCACGGACTGGAGCAGCAAGTGAAGTTTACGGGCATCGACGGCATGGCTACAGAGGGTGGCGGGCTCGAATTGGTGCGCGACGGCCTGTTTGAGGCGTCCTATCTCTATCCCACCAAGGGCGATGAGGTCATCGCGCTGGCCATGAGCATACTGCGTGGACAGCCGTTCAAGCGAGAAAAACCGCTCACAACGACCATCGTCACCCGCGACAATGCCGAACTGCTGCTCATGCAGGCCAAAGACATGGAACGGCAGAATGCCAACCTCGACATCATGCACAAGAAAGTAGACACCTACTTCAATCAGTATACTATGCAGCGAGGGTTTATCGTGGTGCTGGTGGTAGCCTTAGCACTGATTATCATTGCTATTTTCCTGACCTATCGGGCCTATCTCTCCAAGGCCAGACTCAGCACGCAACTGGCCGACAGCAACCATGAGTTGCAGCGGCTGAACGACGAAGTAAAAGCCATGACGCAGGCGCAACTCACCTTTTTCACCAACGTGAGCCACGAGTTACGTACCCCCCTCACTCTCATTGCCAACCCTGTGGACCGCCTGTTGGAAAGCGGGAAAACGGATGACGACGGTCGTAAAATGCTCCGGATGGTGCAACGCAACGTACATGTGCTGATGCAACTGGTTAATGAAATTCTCGATTTTCGCAAGGTGCAGAACGGCAAGATGGTGCTGCGTCTCACCCGCTTCTCGCTTGGCAAAGCCTTGCGGGAATGGGGAGAAGCCTTCGCATCGGCTGCCGAAAATGCTAATATCAGCTTGAAGACGGAAAGCAATGTTGGCGACGACGATATGATGATTGCCGATGAGGAAAAACTCAACCACCTCTATCTCAATCTCATGAGCAACGCCCTGAAGTACACGCCGGCAGGCGGAACGATTACCACGACGCTCGACCGCGAGGGCGACTGCTATGTCATTCGTGTGGAAGACACAGGTGTGGGCATCGAGAAGAAAGACCTTGCAAATATATTCGGGCGATTCTATCAGGGTCGGGAAGCCTCCGGCGGAACAGGCATCGGGCTCGCTTTGGTCAAGGCCTTTGCCGAACTGCATCATGGAGAGGTGAGCGTGGAGAGCGAGAAAGGGCGGGGCACCTGCTTCACGGTGAAACTTCCCATACGGCAGGAGGGTGCGGTCGAGGAGTCGTCGGCACCGGTCGCATCGGTCGAGGTGGCTGCCGGACAGTATGTCGGGACACAGGTCAATACGGAACGCCACACGGACGACGTGGTGTCGGTCGAAGAAACCGATAAGCCCGAAATATTGGTCATCGACGACAACAACGACGTGCGCGCCTATCTGCGGTCGGTGTTGAAGGACCAATACCATGTGAGCGAAGCCGTAGATGGGCGGAGCGGACTGATTTTGGCGCGCAGGATAGTTCCCGACATTGTGGTGTGCGACGTGATGATGCCCGTGATGGACGGACTGATGTTTACGCGCGAACTGAAAGCGCACACTGCCACCAGCCACATTCCCGTCATTCTGCTCACGGCGCGCTCGCTCAACGAACAGTTGGCCGAAGGGTACGAGACGGGAGCCGATTCGTATATCATCAAGCCGTTCAGCGCCAAAGTGCTGTTGGCCCGCATCAGCAACCTGCTGAAAAACCGTGCGCAGTTGCGACAGCTGTTTGCCAACGGCGAAGCGCGGACTTCCCTCCCAAACACATCGCCTGAGGGTGCGGCGACGTCATCAGGTCCGGTCTTGGGCGACAGAGACAAGACATTTATCGCCCGTCTGCGCGACATTATCCAGCAAAACCTCCACAACTCAGACCTCAATGTGGAACAAATCGGTGAGGAAATTGGACTGAGCCGGGTGCAGCTTTACCGCAAAGTGAAGGCGCTCACGGGTCACTCGCCGGTGGAACTCCTCCGCACTGCCCGCCTGCAACGGGGCAGAAAACTTCTCGAAACCACCGACCAAACCGTCTCGGAAGTGGCTTATGCCGTAGGATTCACTTCCCCCTCTTATTTCACCAAATGTTTCAAAGACGAGTTTAACGTCAGTCCAAGCGAACTTAACGGCTGAGTCT
>CALKIW010000100.1 GCA_937995875.1 uncultured Bacteroidales bacterium
CACGACACATACGGGGAGAGTAGTGTATAGTCGTGTAAGTCGTTGCGCAGCAAAGGATATAGTTGCTTCATTATTCTGCATCGGAATTCACGACATTCCACGACATACGGGGAGAGTAGTGTATAGTTGTGTAAGTCGATGCATAAAAACAGAGGTAAGGAAAATATCTGTGTATAGTCGTGAGAAGTCGTGCCAGTCGATGCGCAGCAAAGGATATAGTTGCTTTATTATTCTGCATCGGAATTCACGACATTTCACGAACATACGGGGAGAGTAGTGTATAGTCGTGCCAGTCGTTGCAGAAATATAAAGTCGTTGGTTAGTATGTAGCTGCGGATGCCTGTTTTTAACATATCATCCGATGCCGATGGTTTGTTTTGAAGTCTTGTTTCCTATGATTTCTAATAAAGATTAAACGGGGAGGGGTAATTTGGGGCACATGCGGTGAACATCTATCTTTGTCGTGCTGCTGCGTGAAGCAGTGGCCCAAGACTTCACAAATAACTTTATTAACCACAAAAACGAATAGAAAATTATGTTTAACTCATTAAGAAAAACACCCGATGCAATGTGCGGCTCACAAGCAGATGCCCAACATACTTTCGCAGCCTCGCAGGCATCGGCTTTTGCCTTGCGCCAACGGGTACTGAGCCGCATGAGCCACGACCTGCAATGGCTCATTGCCCAGCCGAAAGGCTCGGTGAAATGGACGGGCACACAACGCGACCTTGTGGAAATGGCAAATCTGGTATGGATGCAGCGCACCATCGTAGACGAACGAGGATGCCCCTATTGCCGACGGGCGTTGGTGCGGCGTGCGTTTGCCGCAGTGGGACAGCCGGCACCCGTAAACATCGAACGGGTGGTGATGCGCATCAGGGAGCGCATCACAACGGAACTGTCGATGTTTTCGAGGTATCGGGAATTGATCGACGAGCCTGACATCATCGGGCGATTTTGTGAACAGTAATTTTGTAATCAGCAGACAGACAGACAAACAACATCATGACACAACAAGAGAGACTACACCTATCGGAGCATTTCACGCTCTATGAAATGATGCGTTCGGGAACGGCCATCGAAAACAACATTCCCAACATTCCTAATCTGCAACAGGAGCAGTCCCTGCGCCATTTGGCCATCGACATTCTCGAACCATTGCGCCGACAGTTCGGCCCTATCGTGGTTTCCAGCGGTTTCCGTTGTCAGAAACTCAATCGCATGGTGGGCGGGATGCCCGGCTCCCAACACACGCGTGGAGAGGCGGCCGATATTGTGGTGAACGACGTGGAACGCGGACTGCGGATGTTTGCGTTCATCAAGGCCCGGCTCGACTTCGACCAACTCATCTGGGAACCTTTGGGAGCCGCTGTTCCGCGTTGGCTCCACGTGAGTTATACGTTGAGGCGCAAAAACCGCAGGATGATACTGTGAGAAGCGGCTGAGGCACACATTTACGATTACCTCCGGATGAGGATATGCTCACTCGGAGGTAATCGTATGTTTTAGATGAGTCGTTTATTTTTTCCGAGCTTTCCGGGCAAACTCAAACAGAGATTTGGGCAGGTGACAATAGCCGTTGGGATTTTTCACGAGATAATCTTGATGATATTCCTCAGCGGTATAGAAATTTTCGAGGGGTTTCACCTCCACCACGATGGGCTCGTCGAAATTCTTTTGTTGCTCTTCCATGATGCGTTTCACGGTGGGCAGATCGGCCTTGTCGGTGTAGTAGATGCCCGTTCGATACTGCGTGCCCCGGTCGTTGCCCTGCTGGTTGAGCAGTGTGGGGTCGATGGCCATGAAATACATTTCCAGCAGAAGGGCAAGGTCTGTTTTTGTCGGGTCATAGGTGATGTGTACGGTCTCGGCAGCCAATGTGTTGCCGGTGCATACCTCCTCATAGCTCGGATTAGTTTTGTTACCGTTGGCATACCCCACTTCGGTCCGTTCCACGCCCTCAATCTGTTTGAAATAATGCTCCGTTCCCCAGAAGCAACCACCGGCCAGATAGATGTCTTTCAGCGTTTGCCGGCTGAGTAGTGGCAGATAGGCACCGTAGCCTTCGGCCTGCATTTGTTCTTGGGGCACAAAGCGGAGCGAGGCACTGTTGATGCAGTAGCGCAGTCCACCCTTGTCTTGGGGTCCATCTTCGAAGACGTGTCCCAAATGGCTCTTGCCCACCGCACTTCTCACTTCGGTGCGCACCATGCCATGCGAACGGTCGATATGCTCGTCGATGATGCCGTCGCTGATGGGTCGTGTGAATGCCGGCCACCCGCATCCGGAGTCGTATTTGTCGGTCGAGGCAAAGAGCGGTTGCCCCGTAGCAATGTCTACATAGATGCCGGGACGGAACTCCCGATCGTAGGCATTGGCAAACGGGCGCTCGGTGGCTCCGTGCTGGGTCACTTCAAACTGTTCGGGAGTGAGTTTTTGGCGAAGTTCCTCAGCTGAGGGCTTCACATATTGGTTGGTATCGTTTATTTCCATATTCATCATATCCTTGTCGTTTATTTCCATGTTCATCGTGTTATTGTTTTTGGTTTGACTATTGACCTGACAGGCAAGCATCAGTACTGTTATTCCCATCAGCAACAGGTGCCGTATGTTGGTTTTTAGTGCCATGTATTCAAGAGTTAAGAATATAAATAAATGAAGAATGAAGAGTTAAGAGTGAAGAATTAACACCGCGCGAGCCTAATTATGAATTATGAATTACGACGAGTTGATGAGCTTGCGAATAATTGTGAATTATCACCTCCGCGCAGCAAAATTATGAATTATGAATTGTGAATTATGAATTAAAAAGAATTACCACCGCGTTAGCCTAATTTTGAATTTTGAATTTTGAATTTTGAATTACAACCCCCTTTTTTAGCGATGCCTGTACATCGATGATGCGCTGGTTGCTGGACCCTCTGAAAACAAGGTTTTCATCGCGCAACTCCTGAACAAATGGCCCGTCGACGAGCACATCGAGCAGTTTGAGCAGTTCGCGTTGTTTCGGGTTTCGCATCAGCGTCTCGAATCTGAAGCCTGAAAAACACCAGATGGTCTTGTCCGTGCGCTCACGAATGGCGCGTGCCAGTTCGGCGAAGCCTTCGGGTTGGAACATAGGGTCTCCGCCCGAAAATGTGACGTTGGCAAACGGGTCGGCCTCAATCACTTTCATGATTTCTTCGGTTTCCATTTCATGACCGTTGTTGATGTCCCACGAGATGGGATTGTGGCATCCCGGACAGGCGTTCGGGCATCCGGCACAATAGATGGCCGTGCGGAATCCCGGTCCGTCTACCATAGTGTCTTCGATGATGGAAAGAATGCTGAGTGACAATTTTCTTGACCGATAAAGGGTTGTTAGTAATTAAGTTTACAAGGACAAAAGGAGTAGTCCGCGATTCACATTCAACGACAATGACTACCCTGACAATGATTTCTGCGTATCGCAGGAATCCATTGGCAGGGTAGTCGGTCGTCATCTGTTGTCTGTGGTTACAGGTTGTGCTGCACCCTGTCGTTCAGCTCGGCGAGTTTTCCGTGATTCCAACGGTCTGTTGTTCCCACGAGGTAGCCCGTGATGCGCTGCAGGCGGTCGATGTGATGACTGCCACATTTGGGACAGGCTTCCAGATTAGGCTCGGCGTTTTCATACCCGCAGTCCATACAGCGGTTACGGTTGTGGTTTACGGAGCCGTAGCCCATGTTCAGCTTGTCCATCATGTCCACCACGCCCATGATTGCTTCCGGGTTGTGGGTGGCATCGCCGTCGATTTCCACATAGAAAATGTGGCCGCCGCGCGTGAGGATGTGATAGGGAGCCTCCACTTCCGCCTTGTGGCGTGCGGAGCATTTGTAGTACACGGGCACATGGTTGGAGTTGGTGTAATAGTCGCGGTCGGTCACGCCCGGTATGATGCCGAATTCCTTGCGGTCTATCTTTGTGAAGCGTCCGCTCAATCCTTCGGCCGGTGTGGCCAGAATGGAATAGTTGTGCTGGTATTTCTCCGAGAAATCGTTGGCGCGGTCACGCATATAGGTCACGATTTTCAGTCCCAGTTCCTGCGATTCCTTACTTTCTCCGTGATGTTTGCCGGTGAGTGCCACGAGACATTCGGCCAGTCCGATAAAGCCGATGCCGAGTGTGCCCTGATTGATAACACTCTGAATGGTGTCGCTCTCGTTGAGGGTCTCGCAGCCCTTCCACAGTTTTGTCATGAGCAGTGGGAACTGCTTGGCGAACGCAGTCTTTTGGAACTGAAAGCGTTCGTCCAGTTGGCGTGCGGTGAGTTCGAGCATGTGATCCAGTTTGGCAAAGAAGATATTGATGCGGTCTTCCTGACTTTTCACGTTCATGCACTCTATGGCTATCTTCACGATGTTGATGGTGGTGAAACTCAGGTTTCCGCGTCCCACAGATGTCTTCTCCCCGAATCGGTTTTCAAACACGCGTGTGCGGCAACCCATCGTGGCAATCTCCCATTTGTATCGCTCCGGGTCGTTGGCGTTCCATTTCTCGTGCTGGTTGAAGGTAGCGTCGAGGTTGAGGAAGTTGGGGAAGAATCTTCTGGCCGTCACTTTGCAGGCATACTTGTATAAATCGTAGTTGCGGTCTTCGGGCAGATAGTTCACGCCGCGTTTCTTCTTCCATATCTGAATGGGGAAGATGGCTGTCTCGCCGTTGCCCACGCCCTCATAGGTCGATTTCAGCAGTTCGCGCATCACGCAGCGTCCCTCTGCCGAGGTGTCCGTACCGTAGTTGATGGACGAGAACACCACCTGATTTCCACCTCTGGAGTGTATGGTGTTCATGTTGTGGATAAAGGCCTCCATAGCTTGGTGCACGCGGTTTACGGTCTTGTTGATGGCGTGCTGTTTCAGTCTTTCGTCTCCTTCGAGGTTTTCGAGGTCTTTTTCCAGATAGTCATCAATGTCGGCATGCTTCAGATGGTCCAGATTCTTGTTTACAAGTTTCTCCAGCGTCTTCACCTCTTCTATATAGGAGGATCGAACGAAGGGTGCAAGATAGAAGTCGAACGCGGGAATGGCCTGTCCGCCGTGCATCTCGTTCTGGCAGGTTTCCAGAGAGATGCAGGCCAGCACGGCAGCCGTCTCTATGCGCTTGGCGGGGCGTGAGGAGCCGTGTCCGGCCACGAAACCATCGTTCAGAATGTGGTCTAAGGGATGCTGCACACAGGTCAGCGACTTGGTAGGATAGTAGTCCTTGTCGTGAATGTGTATCAAGTTGTGTTTCACGGCGTTGCGCACATCTTCAGACAGCAGGTAGTCGTCTACGAACGGTTTGGTGCTTTCCGAAGCAAATTTCATCATCATGCCGGCGGGCGTGTCAGCGTTCATGTTGGCGTTTTCGCGTGTCACGTCGTTTTTCCGGATATTCACAATCTCCATGAACACGTCGCGTGTTTTTGCCTTTCGGGCAATGGAGCGCTGGTTGCGGTAAGCAATGTATTTCTGCGCCACGTCCTTGCGTGAGCTTTTCATCAGTTCGATTTCTACGGCATCCTGAATGTCTTCCACCGTCATTTGTGTCTTGCCTTTGGTGGCAATATAGTCAGTGATTCTGACGATAAGTTGCTCGTCTTCGCCCTTTTCGGTGTGGAGCATGGCCTTGCGGATGGCGGCTTGGATCTTCTGGTCGTTAAACCCCACGATTCGTCCGTCGCGTTTGATGACAGTCTGTATCATTTTATAGAGGAAATTTGTGTATAATAGATGTTATTTTCTTTGCAGTTGATTGCAAATGCAAAGATAACAAATATATTGATACGCTTATACTTTTGGACAACTTTTGTCGTGTTAATAAATGTCAAAGTATTTATTTACAACAAGTTACAAATCTAAAAAGAAAACTTTGTTTTATTTTCCAATTATATAATTATCTTTTTTGTAAACTTTCGGCAGTGTTTTCAGTTCATAAATGTACAGAAAAGACAAGCTGCATCCGATGTTTTGAAATGTGGGTTTCCACTTGATGGTCACGGGGTTATTCAGGCTGTCTTGAGGCTCGCGTTGTCATGAAAAGCGAACTAAGGGCAGCTGGTTTTAGTCAGAGTTACGAGTTTGTTTCCCCCGATTTTGGCTGCCATCATCGAAAATGAGCTTCCCGCCGATCCGTACACCACTTTCGTGCGCGCCAGCGTGTACATATCTATGAGTCCGCCCCGTATGCCCTGTGTGCTTCCCCGGTCGGCTTCGACTTGCTGCATCATCAGTCGGTCGCCGAAGATTTCCCTAAGTTGTCGCTTGGTCGGCTCGTCGTCTGTCGCCACAAATATTTTGGTGTCGGGATGCCCGTCAATTTCTTGCTTCCCGGCTTCGATGAACAGCGACAGCGGACTCTGCTCGATGCTCCGACGGTTGTCTGTGCGGCGGATATGGAAACCGATGGTGTGCGCGCTGAATTGCGATGCGAAGTTGTCCACTTGCTGCTCCACCTGTGCTACGGGACGAAAAAGACGACCGTAGAGCGAGTTGTCGAATGTGCCATATTCTCGGAAACAGCTCATGTAGCTGTTGTGCCCTCTGGCCCATCGCTCGAAGTCGAAGCCCTGTTCCACGAGTGCCGTCACCTGTTCTTCGTCGATGCGCCGGTCGAACAGCAAGCACTGAAACAGTCGTGGTATGTGCCCGTTGCGTCGTCGCGGACGGTCGTACACCAGATGGTCCATGAGCGTGGCCTCACGCAGGCAGAGCAGGTCGGTGGGGCGGAAAATGTCGTGAAAGGGAGCGTGGAGCGCCCAGTCCTGAAACCACACCACGCGCAGATGCACCTCCGCCCTCCGACACATCTCATAGGTGGAGGCGATGGCGTGCATTCGGTTGGCCAGTCCGCCTGCCGGCACGAGCAACAGTTTGCCTTGATTCTTCATTGTCTGTTTTGTATTGATATTGAGTAGAATAGTGAACTGATTTTATCATGATGACACGATGATGGCTGTTGTCATTTTTAAAATGTTTGCCTCGCAATGGAACGTGTACCCGTTTTGCCGTTTTCGGGTACACGTGGGACGCTTCCTGTACCTTATTATTTAGTTCGGTATATTTAAATCTCTCATTCTTGAACGCACCTTCTGATTCTCCATATTCTTCTGTCGGCTGTTTACCCATGTGCTGCCTTTCCTATAGGCAACATGATGTTTTTAATTAGTTGCTGTTATATGATGACGGCACATCAAAAAAACAATTTGTTCACCTCCACAAAGATACGGTTTTTCTATTGGATTAAAGCAAACATCAGGATTTTTTGCCTGTGTTGCACACGCATTTTCGTGCATAAGTGACGGAAATTCCGTACAACATCATGCAACACTTCTGCGCCATTGAAGATTAAATCCACCATTTGAACCCCATCATTTGCCCGTAAAACCATTTCCGGAGCAAAACAGAAACGGGAGCCGCCCACCTCATTTGGCGTCCGACCCTTTTGGTGATCGGGACGAGATGTCGTTCTCAACATCGAAAAGCGTTAAGTTCGAAAAGAAGGGTGACCACACCTTGATCAGCCTAGGCTCGGCCCTTAAGGGTATCACGATTACCAAAGACAAGCTGACCATGCTGGTTATTAAGGATGGCAACACTTGGACAGCTAACTGCACAAGATAACCCCATACAAGATTAGTATCACAGGAGCCGGAAGCAAAATGCTTCCGGCTCTTTTTGTCTGTCGGCCCTTTGTCTGCTATTTATTCAGAGAATATATCTGATGCCTAACGGCAACGTTCGGCAACATGAATTTTGCATGCTTTGTTTTCGTGGCATCGTTCAAACATAAAAAGAATTCATCAAGGGGCGAGAAAACGGTGTCAGCCATACATCAAATAGAACGAACTGACAGGTTGTTTGCAACACCCCCTCTACCTTTTGATACAAACAACTTCGTGCCACCATCGACGACAGCGCGACGACTTGAATTTTCATGACAAAGGGTGCTTCAA
>CALKIW010000101.1 GCA_937995875.1 uncultured Bacteroidales bacterium
AAATAACAGGATTCACAAGCTGCCTGATTTCCTTGTCAGGATTGCATCACAATTCGTAGGCTGTATGATGCTTTGGTCGGTTTTGCATCACAACTCATAGACTGTATGATGCTTTAGTAAGTTTTGCATCACAATTCATAGGCTGTATGATGCTTTAGCAAGTTTTGCATCAGGACATGTCAATGGACATTTCAGCTTTGTGACATGAAACGATGGTAGCGAAAAAAGTGTTGCATGGCAAATAAGAAGTTCGTAAACGTAACTAAATGAGTTCGACAACACGACGCATCACCATGAGACGCATACTGTCACCTTTAAATCGATATTAAATTTGCTAATCTTTTTCAACAAGAGTTAAAAAACGCTAAATCAAAATATCACTTGCTTTTTTATTTTCAATTAAGTAGGTGTTTTCGTGGAATGTTTGTACCTTTGCACCCCGAAACGGGTGTGTTGTGTACGTACTTGTGAAAGGGGTATGCTGTTTTTTGCCCGTAATACGTTGATATCAAATAAAATAAATATATAAATTAAAAAGTAAAATTATGCCTACAATTCAACAGTTGGTACGTAAAGGCAGAAGCGTTCAGAAGGAACAGAGCAAGTCGCCGGCTTTGGACGGATGTCCACAGCGCCGAGGTGTCTGTGTTCGTGTTTACACTACAACGCCAAAGAAGCCTAATTCGGCAATGCGTAAGGTTGCCCGTGTTCGTTTGACAAACCAGAAGGAAGTGAACTCCTATATTCCGGGAGAAGGCCACAACCTTCAGGAGCACTCTATTGTTTTGGTGCGTGGTGGTCGTGTGAAGGACCTTCCCGGTGTGCGTTATCACATCGTTCGCGGTTCTCTTGACACTGCCGGTGTTGCAAACCGCACACAGCGTCGTTCCAAATATGGAGCCAAACGTCCTAAAGCCAAGAAATAAAACAATAATGCTGAGAGCCAAAGGCTGCAAGCTGGTTGCTTAAGGCCAAGGGTTCGAGGCTTTTTAAAGTCTATTTAATTTTAGTTTTGCTGGAGAAGTTAGATCCGGTTGAGTAAATGCTCAGGTGTGAGTGTTGAAGAACAAAGTAATGACAGCCCCAGACAGAATTTATTTTTATTAAAAATGAGAAAAGCAAAACCAAAGAAACACGTGATCCTTCCGGATCCGGTTTTCGGTGACCAGAAGGTCTCCAAGTTCGTTAATCACTTGATGTATGACGGTAAGAAGAATATCTCGTACTCAATTTTCTACAATGCGCTTGATATTGTGAAGTCAAAGATGGAGAAAGAAGAAAAATCTCCTTTGGAAATCTGGAAACAGGCTCTCGACAATATTACTCCTATGGTAGAGGTAAAGAGCCGTCGTATCGGTGGTGCCACATTCCAGGTTCCTACAGAAATTCGTGCAGGCCGTAAGGAAAGTGTTTCTATGAAAAATATGATTGCATTTGCCCGCAAGCGCGGTGGTAAGAGCATGGCTGAGAAATTGGCTGCAGAGATCATGGACGCTTACAACAATCAGGGTGGTGCTTATAAGCGTAAGGAGGATATGCACCGTATGGCTGAGGCAAACCGTGCATTCGCTCACTTCAGATTCTAATTTAGGTATTTCAAAAAAAGGATAATAACACAATGGCAAATCGCGATTTACATTTGACGCGCAACATCGGTATTATGGCTCATATTGATGCCGGTAAGACAACGACATCAGAGCGTATCCTGTTTTATACGGGAAAGACGCACAAGATAGGCGAGGTACACGATGGTGCAGCTACAATGGACTGGATGGCGCAGGAGCAGGAGCGTGGTATCACGATTACTTCTGCTGCGACAACCTGTAACTGGACTTGGAACGGCAAGACTTTCAAAATCAACTTGATTGATACTCCGGGTCACGTGGACTTTACCGCAGAGGTAGAGCGTTCGCTGCGTGTTCTGGACGGTGCTGTGGCAACTTATTCAGCAGCCGACGGAGTTCAGCCGCAGAGTGAGACTGTATGGCGCCAGGCTGACAAATATAATGTTCCCCGTGTAGGATATGTGAACAAGATGGACCGCTCAGGCGCAGACTTCTTTGAGACGGTGCAGCAGATGAGGGATGTTTTGGGTGCTAACCCGATTCCCGTACAGATTCCTATCGGTGCAGAGGAGAACTTCAAGGGTGTGGTAGACCTCATCAAGATGAAGGCTATTCTCTGGCACAATGAGACAATGGGTGCAGAGTACGAAGTTGAGGAAATTCCGGAAGACCTTGTTGCAGAGGCAGAGGAATGGCGCGACAAGATGCTTGAGAGCGCATCCAACTACGATGATGATTTGATGGAGAAGTATCTCGAAGACCCTTCTACCATTACAGAAGAAGAGTTGATAAAGACACTGCGCAAGGGATGTCTCTCGATGGAGTGCACACCTATATTGCTCGGATCTTCTTATAAGAACAAGGGTGTACAGCCTTTGCTCGACTATATCTGTGCTTTCCTGCCTTCTCCGGCAGATACGGAAAACATCGTCGGAACCAATCCGGAAACAGACAAGGAAGAAGATCGCAGCCCAAGCGAGGATGCACCGACATCAGCACTTGCATTCAAGATTGCTACCGACCCGTTCATGGGACGCTTGGTATATTTCCGCGTTTATTCCGGTAAGGTGGTTGCAGGCTCGTATGTTTACAATCCCCGCACCGGCAAGCGTGAGCGTATCAGCCGTTTGTTCCAGATGAACTCTCATGAGGAAATTTCTATGGAAAGCATTGACGCAGGAGATATCGGAGCAGGTGTAGGTTTCAAGGACATTCGTACCGGTGATACACTCTGTGATGAGAAATATCCAATCGTACTGGAGTCTATGACATTCCCCGACACAGTGATTTCGATTGCAGTGGAGCCTAAGAGCCAGGCTGACATCGCCAAGCTCGACAATGGTCTTGCCAAACTCTCGGAGGAAGACCCAACGTTTACCGTACATACTGACGAACAGAGCGGACAGACGATTATCTCCGGTATGGGAGAGCTTCACCTCGACATCATCATCGACCGTTTGAAGCGTGAGTTTAAGGTGGAGTGTAACCAAGGTAAGCCACAGGTGAACTACAAAGAGGCCCTTACGAAGGGTGTTGAAGGCTGGCGTGAAGTTTACAAGAAACAGAGCGGTGGTCGCGGTAAGTTTGCCGACATTATTGTTAATATCGGTCCTAAGGACGAAGACTTTACAGAAGGTGACCTGCAGTTTGTAAACGAGGTTAAGGGCGGTAACGTGCCTAAGGAGTTTATCCCCTCTGTAGAAAAAGGCTTTAAGGACTGCATGAAAGCCGGTGTGCTCGGTGGGTTCCCAATGACCGACATGAAGGTTACGCTCGTGGACGGTAGCTTCCACCCGGTAGACTCCGACCAGATTTCGTTTGAGCTTGCAGCTCACGCAGCCTTCAGAAGCTGCTGCCAGAAGGCAGGCCCCGTATTGATGGAGCCTATCATGAAGGTAGAAGTTGTGACTCCGGAGGAGAACATGGGTGACGTGATTGGCGACTTGAACAAGCGTCGTGGTATGGTACAGGGCATGGACGAAGGTCGTGGCGGTGCCCGCATCGTAAAGGCTATGGTACCCTTGGCAGAGATGTTCGGTTACGTAACTGCTTTGCGTACGATTACCTCCGGTCGCGCTACCAGCTCAATGGAATATGACCATCATGCACCTCTGTCCAAGTCGTTGGCAGATGCCGTTTTGGAGGAGATGCAGAAGTAAACATGAGGTTGGAAAGGTGCTGCTTAGCGAACGACTCTTAAGCAGCATACCTTCCAAACTTTATACTATAACAATTTAATTAAAGTACAAAACATGAGTCAGAAAATTCGTATCAAGCTGAAGAGCTACGACCACCAGTTGGTTGACAAGTCAGCTGAACAGATTGTGAAGGCTGTAAAGGCTACCGGCGCTATCGTCAGCGGTCCTATTCCATTGCCAACACACAAGCGTATCTACACTGTAAACCGCTCTACCTTCGTAAACAAGAAGGCACGTGAACAGTTTCAGCTGTCGAACTTCAAGCGTCTTATTGACATCTACAGTGCAACAGCAAAGACAGTGGATTCCCTGATGAAACTGGAGTTGCCTTCAGGAGTAGAGGTAGAGATTAAGGTATAGTAATTTCAAATTGGAGTTATAATTTACCGCAAATTAGCAATCAGAATATATTATTATAAACATTTATTGAAATGCCAGGATTAATTGGAAGAAAAATCGGAATGACATCCGTTTTCAGTGCCGACGGTAAGAACATACCGTGCACTGTTATCGAAGCTGGTCCTTGTGTTGTTACTCAGGTTAAAACCTTGGAGAAAGATGGTTATAAGGCCGTTCAGCTTGGCTTCGCAGAGGCTAAGGAGAACAGAACGACAAAGCCTATGGCCGGAATCTTCAAGAAAGCCGGTACAACACCAAAGAAGCACTTGGCCGAGTTCAAGTTTAACGAGGATTATAACCTCGGCGATACCCTCACGGTAGAACTTTTCGCTGATACAGAGTTCGTAGACGTGGTTGGTACATCGAAGGGAAAAGGTTTCCAGGGAGTTGTTAAGCGTCACGGTTTTGGTGGTGTAGGTCAGAGAACTCACGGTCAGGACGACCGCGCTCGCAAGCCGGGATCCATTGGTGCCTGTTCATACCCCGCAAAGGTATTCAAGGGTATGCGCATGGGTGGCCAAATGGGAGGTGATCGTGTAACAACGCAGAACCTCAAAGTGTTAAAGGTAATTCCGGAGCAGAATCTCCTTGTTGTCAAGGGATCGTTTGCCGGTTGCAATGGTTCAACTGTTTTAATTGAGAAGTAATGGAAGTTAGTGTTTTAAATATTAACGGTCAGGAGACTGGAAAAAAGGCAACATTGAATGATGCTATCTTTGGAATAGAGCCTAACGATCATGTGATTTACTTGGATGTTAAGCAGTATCTTGCTGCCCAGCGTCAGGGAACTGCCAAGACAAAGGAAAGAAGCGAACATGCTGGCTCTACCCGCAAGCTGATCCGCCAGAAGGGTAGTGGCGGTGCACGTCGTGGTGACATCAAATCACCGGTACTCGTAGGTGGTGGTCGTGCTTTCGGCCCACAGCCCCGCGACTACAGCTTCAAGCTTAACAAGAAGGTAAAAGTGCTTGCCCGCAAGTCAGCACTGTCGTATAAGGCACAGGATAATGCAATCATCGTTGTAGAAGATTTCAATATCGAGGCCCCGAAGACTAAAGATTTCGTAAATATTACTAAAAATCTTAAAGTGGACGGTAAGAAGACATTGGTTGTTTTGCCGGAAGTAAATAAAAATGTATATTTGTCAGCTCGAAATATTCAGAAGGCTGAAGTTATGACAGCAAATGCAATCAATACCTACAAGGTTTTGGATGCAGATGTTCTTGTCATATCTGAAAGTGCTCTGAAGACCATCGACAGCACCTTAAATAAGTAAAAAGAGGAGAATTAGAATTATGGCATTTATCATCAAACCCCTGGTCACTGAGAAGATGACCAAGATTACAGAGAAGCAACCCAACCGTTACGGTTTTGTTGTACGTCCAGAGGCTAATAAACTCGAAATTAAGAAAGAAGTCGAAGGTCTGTATAATGTTACCGTAGTGGATGTGAACACTGCCCGGTATGCCGGTAAGCGGTCAAGCCGCTATACCAAGACCGGTCTTGTGAAAGGCCAGAAGCGGGCGTTCAAGAAAGCTTATGTTACCTTGAAAGAAGGTGACACAATTGATTTTTACAGCAATATTTAAATTAAAAAATGGCAGTACGTAAATTAAAACCGGTTACACCGGGACAAAGACACAAAGTTATTGGCACGTTCGAGGAAATTACTGCATCCGTGCCAGAGAAGTCTCTCGTTTACGGCAAGCGTAAGTCCGGTGGTCGAAACAACACCGGAAAGATGACAAACCGCTATATCGGCGGAGGTCACAGGCAGAAGTATCGTTTTATTGACTTCAAGCGAGAGAAAGATGGTGTTCCTGCTGTAGTAAAGACAATCGAGTATGATCCTAACCGGTCTGCTCGCATTGCTCTTTTGTACTATGCAGATGGTGAGAAACGTTACATCATTGCTCCTAACGGACTGAAGGTTGGTGCAACACTGATGTCGGGTGCAGAGGCTGCTCCTGAAGTAGGTAATGCCCTTCCGTTGGCCAACATTCCTGTTGGTACCGTGATTCACAACATTGAGTTGCGTCCGGGCCAGGGTGCCCTGCTCGTTCGTTCGGCTGGTAACTTTGCTCAGTTAACTTCGCGTGATGGCGCATACTGCGTGATCAAGCTTCCTTCAGGAGAGACCCGTCTGGTACTCTCTACTTGTAAAGCTACTGTAGGTAGTGTAGGTAATTCAGACCATGCTTTGGAGCGTTCGGGCAAGGCCGGTCGCTCACGTTGGCTGGGACGTCGCCCACGCACCCGTGGTGTGGCTATGAACCCTGTTGATCACCCCATGGGTGGTGGAGAGGGCCGTCAGTCAGGCGGACACCCACGCTCACGCAAGGGCTTGTACACCAAGGGTCTTAAGACTCGCAGGCCTAAGAAGCTTTCAAATAAGTATATCATTGAAAGAGCTAACAAGAAGTAATTAAGTTAATCAGAGCAAATTATGAGTCGTTCACTTAAAAAGGGTCCATATATCAACGTTACGCTTGAAAAGAAAATTCTCGCGATGAACGAGAGTGGCAAGAAGAGCGTCGTAAAGACTTGGGCCAGAGCATCAATGATTTCCCCGGATTTCGTGGGTCACACTGTTGCAGTTCATAACGGAAATAAATTTATCCCTGTTTACATTACGGAGAACATGGTTGGACACAAGCTTGGAGAATTTTCTCCTACACGTCGCTTCGGTGGTCACTCCGGTAATAACAAAAGATAAGGGATTGTCCATTTAAAATTAAGAAAATTAAATAATGGGAGCAAGAAAACATATCGCGGCTGAAAAATTAAAGGAAGCCCGTAAAAATCAGTACTTCGCCAAGCTGAAAGGTGTGCCTTCTTCTCCACGTAAAATGCGCTACGTAGTAGACATGGTTCGTGGAATGGAAGTAAACCGTGCACTCGGAGTATTAAAGTTCTCTAAGAAGCAGGCTGCTGCTGATGTAGAGAAGCTGCTGCGCTCGGCAATCGCAAACTGGGAAACCAAGAATGAGCGCAAGGCAGAGGAAGGAGAACTCTTTATAAGCAAAGTCTTCGTAGATGAAGGTGTTACAATGAAACGTATGCGGCCTGCACCTCAGGGACGTGGTTACAGAATCCGTAAGCGTTCTAATCACGTAACTTTGTTTGTAGATGCCAAAACTAACGACGTAAAGGAATAAATAGAATGGGACAGAAAATTAATCCAATAAGCAACCGCCTCGGCATTATCCGTGGATGGGATTCAAATTGGTTTGGTGGTAAGGACTTCGGTGACAACATTGTTGAGGACCAGAAGATCCGTACGTATCTGAACAAACGTCTGGAGAAAGCCAGCGTTTCACGTATTATCATCGAACGTACTTTGAAACTGGTTACCATTACTATTTGTACAGCCCGTCCGGGTATCGTCATTGGTAAAGGTGGTCAAGACGTAGACAGATTGAAAGAAGAACTGAAAAACCTTTTCAAGAAGGATATTCAGATCAACATCTTTGAGGTAAAGAAGCCTGAGCTTGATGCCACAATAGTAGCTAAAAACATAGCTAATCAGATTGAGCACATGATGGCTTATCGCCGTGCAATCAAAATGGCTATACAGAACACCATGCGTGCAGGTGCCGAAGGCATTAAGGTACAGATTTCCGGACGTCTGAATGGTGCGGAGATGGCCCGCAGGGAGATGTATAAGGAAGGCCGTACGCCTCTGCATACATTCCGTGCAGACATCGATTATTGTCAGGTAGATGCATTGACTAAGGTGGGTCTTCTTGGAATCAAGGTATGGATCTGCCGTGGTGAGGTTTACGGAAAGCGTGACCTGGCTCCAAACTTCTCTCAGGAGAACAGGGGCGGTCGTGACAATCGTCGCGGTGGTCGCGGTGGTCGTAGAAGAAGTAATAACCGTTAAAAGAAGAAGTTACAATGTTACAGCCAAAAAGAGTAAAATATAGAAGACCTCAAGATGGGCGTGGCAGAAAAGGCAATGCCTACAGAGGTACACAGCTGGTCTTTGGGTCATTTGGCATCAAGACCCTTGAGGCCAAATGGCTTGATACCCGCCAGATTGAGGCAGCCCGTGTTGCGGTCAATCGTTATATGAACCGTGAAGGTCAAGTATGGATACGTATCTTCCCGGATAAGCCAATCACTCGCAAACCTGCAGATGTCCGAATGGGTAAGGGAAAAGGTGATCCCGCAGGATGGGTGGCACCTGTTACACCGGGTCGCATCCTCTTTGAAGTAGATGGGGTAAGTTTAGACATTGCTAAAGAGGCTCTTCGCCTTGCAGCACAGAAACTCCCTGTAAAAACAAAGTTTGTGGTAAGACGTGATTACGATAAAAACGCTTAAGTAGTATGAAGATTAATGAAATTAAACAACTCGCCGACAAGGACTTGCGCGAGAAGCTGGAGCAAACAGAGGAAGCTCTGATTAGAATGAAGCTTAACCATCAGGTTACTCCGCTTGAGAATCCGATGCAGATTAAAGCTGTTCGTCGTGATATCGCACGCATGAAAACAGAACTTCGTCAGAGAGAACTTGTTAAATAATGACCCAGATGGAAACAAGAAATTTAAGAAAAGTAAGACAGGGTGTTGTTATTAGCGACAAGATGGACAAGACTATCGTCGTTGCATCTAAGTTCAAGGAGAAACACCCTATTTATGGTAAATTTGTTCAGAAGACAAAGAAATACCATGCTCATGACGAGAAGAATGAGGCTCATGTAGGTGATACCGTACAAATCATGGAGACTCGTCCTCTGTCTCGCACAAAGAGATGGAGATTAGTACAAATTGTAGAAAAAGCTAAGTAATTATGATACAGGCATTATCTAAACTTACAGTATGTGATAACAGCGGTGCGCGTGAGGTAATGTGCATCCGTGTACTTGGAGGTACCGGCCGCCGTTATGCAAGTGTCGGTGACGTAATCGTTGTTTCTGTAAAGAGCGTGATCCCGACAAGTGATTTGAAGAAGGGTGCAGTATCTAAGGCTTTGGTTGTTCGTACCAAGAAGGAGATCCGCCGTCCGGATGGCTCGTACATCCGTTTCGACGATAACGCATGTGTATTGTTGAACAATGCAGGGGAACTCCGTGGAAGTCGTATCTTCGGTCCGGTGGCACGTGAATTGCGTGCTATCAACATGAAGGTAGTATCCTTGGCACCTGAGGTTCTTTAATTCTATAAAATTTAAAGTAATGAGTAAGTTACATATTAAGAAAGACGATACCGTAATTGTCCTTACCGGTGCAGATAAGGGCAAAAAGGGTAAAGTGCTCAAGGTGATTGTAGACGACAATCGTGCCATTGTTGAAGGAATCAACATGGTATCAAAGAGCACAAAGCCTTCAGCCAAGAATCCTCAGGGAGGCATCATAAAGCAGGAGGCTCCTATTCACATCTCAAATTTGAGTCTGATTGATCCAAAGAGTGGCAAGCCAACTCGTATCGCTATCAAGCGTGAGGGCAAAAAGGTTACTCGTATCGCTAAAAAGTCAGGGGAGGAGATCAAATGATGGATACAGCACAATTAAAGAAACATTACAAAGAGGTAATTGCTCCTGCATTGCAGAAGCAGTTCGGCTATTCTTCACCAATGCAGACTCCGGTTTTGCAGAAGATAATCATCAATCAGGGACTTGGAGATGCTACAGAAGATAAGAAGATTATCGATGTAGCCATCAACGAGATTAGTGCTATCGCAGGTCAGAAGGCTGTAGCAACATATTCAAGGAAGGATATTGCTAACTTCAAACTTCGTAAGAAGATGCCTATCGGCGTTATGGTGACATTGCGTCGTGAGCGTATGTACGAATTCCTGGAGAAAGTAGTTCGTGTGGCTCTGCCTCGTATCCGTGACTTCAAGGGTGTGAATAGCAAATTTGATGGTCGTGGAAATTACACACTTGGTGTTGCCGAGCAGATTATTTTCCCTGAAATCAATATCGACCAAGTTGATCGTATTCAGGGTATGAATATCACTTTTGTGACAACTGCAAAGACCGACGAAGAGGGCTATGCCCTTCTCAAGGCTTTCGGCATTCCATTCAAAAACGCTAAAAACGATTAAGAGATATGGCAAAAGAATCAATGAAAGCCCGTGAGGTAAAACGTGCAAAACTCGTTGCTCGTTACGCTGAAAAGCGTGCTGCGCTGAAAAAGATTATCGCTACTACAGAGGATCCCGGCGAAGCATACGAGGCTGCCCGTAAACTTCAGGCTATTCCAAAGAATGCAAGCCCTGTCCGCTTGCACAACCGTTGCAAAATCACCGGACGTCCAAAGGGATATCTACGCCAGTTTGGCATTTCACGTATTCAGTTTCGTGAGATGGCTTCAGAGGGTTTGATACCCGGTGTGAAGAAGGCAAGCTGGTAATAAACACTTCTGGTGAAGAATTGAGTTCGATCGGCATGTGGGACGGCTGACGGGCTCGACTCTCATTTCAAAAGACATTATTTAATATTGTCGGGGAAGTCCCGATTAATTAAACATTTATATTTATGACAGATCCAATAGCAGATTATCTGACAAGACTCAGAAACGCAATCATGGCTCATCACCGTGTTGTGGAGATTCCTGCATCTAACTTGAAGAAGTCTATCACAAAGATTCTCTTCGAGAAGGGGTACATCTTGAACTACAAGTTCATCGAGGATGGTCCTCAGGGCACAATCAAGGTTGCTCTGAAGTATGACCCTGTAACAAAACAAAACGCTATCAAGAATTTGAAGCGTGTGTCTACACCAGGTCTTCGTATGTACACTGGTTACAAAGACATGCCGAGAGTAATTAACGGACTGGGTATTGCTATCTTATCCACGTCTCAGGGTGTAATGACTAACAAAGAGGCTACCGACCTGAAAATTGGCGGTGAAGTTCTTTGCTACGTATATTAATTGGAGGATTTTATATGTCAAGAATAGGAAAATTGCCAATTAGCGTTCCATCAGGAGTTACTGTCAATTACGATGAGAAGGCAAATGTTGTTTCAGTAAAAGGCCCTAAGGGTGAACTTTCTCAGAAGATTGACGCTTCTATCAAGTTTACCAATAAGGATGGTCAGATAACGCTGGAAGTTGATGAAAACAGTCCTGTAAATTACAAGCAGAAACAGGCATATCATGGCCTTTATCGTTCGTTAGTAAACAACATGGTTGTTGGCGTGAGCGAGGGATTCAGCCAGGTGCTTGAACTTGTCGGTGTGGGATTTCGTGTTTCCAATCAAGGTAACATCATTGAGTTGTCACTTGGTTACACTCACCCCATTTTTATAGAGCTTCCGCAGGAAGTAAAGGTAGAGACAAAGTCTGAAAGAAATAAGAATCCACTTATCAGGCTTGAGTGTGCTGACAAACAATTGCTTGGACTCATTTGTGAAAAAATTCGTTCTTTCCGTAGGCCTGAGCCTTATAAGGGTAAGGGTATCCTGTTTAAGGGCGAGGTCATCCGCAGAAAGTCTGGTAAGACCGCTGCAGCAGCTAAGTAATTTTAATTAGGATTTACGATTATGACAACAAAGAAAGAACAAAGACGAATTAAGATAAAGTTCCGCATTCGCAAGAGTGTAAAGGGAACAGCTGAGCGTCCACGTCTCAGTGTATTCCGCTCTAACAAGCAGATTTACGCTCAGATTATTAATGATAGAGAAGGCAAGACATTGGCTTCTGCAACATCTTTAGGGTTGGAAAAACTTCCTAAGATTCAGCAGGCTGAAAAAGTAGGTGAGCTTGTTGCCGAAAAGGCAAAAGCCGCTGGTGTAGAAGCTGTAGTGTTCGACCGCAATGGCTACCTGTATCACGGCCGTGTTCAGGCTCTTGCTGATGCAGCTCGTAAGGGTGGTCTCATTTTTTAAACGTTTATGGCAATGAATAAAGTAAAAGTAAATAGTGACACTGAATTAAAGGATCGCTTGGTTGCCATCAACCGTGTAACAAAGGTTACCAAAGGTGGTCGCACATTCACATTCGCTGCCATCGTTGTAGTTGGTGACGGCAGGGGCGTAATCGGCTACGGTCTGGGAAAGGCCGGTGAGGTTGCTGCTGCTATTGCAAAAGGCACGGAGGTAGCTAAGAAGAATCTTGTTAAAGTCCCTGTTCTCAAGGGTACTGTTCCTCATGAAGTGGAAGTTAAGTACGGCGGTGCCAGAGTCTTGCTGAAGCCTGCTGCTGCCGGTACCGGTCTGAAAGCAGGTGGCGCTATGCGTGCCGTATTGGTGAGCGCAGGTGTTACCGATGTGATTGCTAAGTCGCAGGGATCTACCAATGCACACAACTTGGTGAAGGCTACTATTAAAGCGCTTTCAGAAATGCGTGATGCCTATCAGGTGGCTGGTGAGCGTGGCATAGCTATGGAAAAAGTTTTTAACGGTTAATTAGGATTATAACAATGGCAACAATTAAAGTAAAGCAGGTAAAGAGTGCTATCGGCTCTCCTGCAAATCAGAAGAAAACTCTTTTCTCTCTGGGACTTCGCAAGATTTCTCAGGTTGTTGAGATTGAAGATACTCCTAGCAATATGGGTAGGGTACGCACAGTGCATCACCTTGTTGAAATAGTTAAGTAATAACTTTTTTAAATTCAGACGTAATCATGAAATTAAATAATTTGAAGCCGACAGCAGGCTCTACTCATTCTCGTCGTCGCATTGGACGTGGTACTGGCTCTGGTTTGGGCGGGACGTCTACTCGTGGCCACAAGGGAGCGAAGTCTCGTTCAGGCTATAAGAAGAAGATTGGTTTTGAAGGTGGTCAGATGCCTTTGCAGCGCCGTGTTCCGAAATTTGGATTTAAGAACATCAACCGCAAGGAATATTTTGTAGTAAACCTTTCAGACCTTCAGAAATTGGCTGAGGAGAAGTCTCTCACAACGATTGGTATCGCCGAACTTGTAGAGGCAGGTCTTACCAATGGCAAGAAACTCGTAAAGGTGCTTGGCGACGGTGAGTTGAAGACAAAGCTCGAAGTAAAGGCAAACGCATTTTCAAAAACAGCAGAAGAGGCTATCAAGGCCGTTGGTGGTAACGCAACGATAATCTAAATAATGAAAAAGTTAATTGAGACACTAAAGAACTGTTGGAGAGTGGAGGACTTGCGTCAGCGTCTCCTCGTCACTCTTCTGTTTACGGCTATTTACCGTTTTGGATCATTTGTAGTATTACCGGGCATTGACCCGGCTAAACTTGATCAGCTTCAGTCGCAAACTGCGGGTGGCTTGATGTCACTGCTGGACATGTTCTCTGGTGGAGCATTTTCCAATGCATCTGTCTTTGCACTTGGAATCATGCCTTACATCTCAGCTTCCATTGTTATGCAGCTTCTTGCTGTTGCTGTACCTTATTTTCAGAAGATGCAGCGAGAAGGCGAGAGTGGTCGTAAGAAAATACAATGGTACACTCGTATCCTGACAATTGCGATTTTGCTTTTCCAGGCTCCGAGTTACCTTATCAACTTGAAGATGCAGGCAAGCTCTGCGCTTGCCAGTGGCATCTCATGGAGTGTATTTATGATTCCGGCCACAATCATCCTGGCAGCAGGAAGTATGTTTATCCTTTGGTTGGGTGAACGCATTACTGATAAGGGAGTAGGAAATGGTATCTCACTAATCATTATGCTTGGAATCATCGCCCGCTTACCTCAGGCTTTTGCGCAGGAGTTAAGCTCAAGATTCACTGCTATTTCCGGCGGTGGTCTGGTGATGTTTATTGTTGAGATTTTGATACTCTATGCAATCATATGTGCAGCTATCCTTTTAGTTCAGGGAACACGAAAGGTACCTGTACAGTATGCTAAGCGGTTGGTAGGTAACAAACAGTATGGTGGTGCTCGCCAGTACATTCCTCTCAAACTTTTTGCAGCCAATGTGATGCCTATCATCTTTGCTCAGGCATTGATGTTTATTCCTTTGGGTATCGTTCGTTATCAGAGTGAAGGCGCTTCGTGGTGGGTTCAAGATATGTTGAACAACCGAAGCCTGCTTTACAATGTAATATATGTTATCCTGATTATAGCGTTTACATATTTCTATACAGCCATTACGTTGAATCCAACGCAGATGGCAGAAGATATGAAACGTAATAATGGTTTCATCCCGGGCGTAAAGCCGGGACATGATACTGCGGAGTATATAGATACCGTGATGTCACGTATCACGCTTCCGGGATCTCTTTTCATTGCATTTATTGCAGTCATGCCTGCTCTTGCCGGTCTTTTGGACGTTCAGGATGCTTTCTCACAGTTCTTCGGTGGTACTTCACTGCTGATTACTGTCGGAGTAGTCATCGATACGCTCCAGCAGATTGAGAGCTATCTGCTTATGCGTCATTACGACGGGTTGCTGAATTCCGGCCATACTCGTGGCAGAGGTACTGTCAGCGCATATTAATTTGGTCTTTCGAAATGCAAATATTTCTCAAGACAGAGGATGAAATCGAACTTATGCGTAGAGCCAACCAACTTGTTGGCGCGACTCTTGCAGAAGTAGGCAAACATATCAAACCCGGTGTAACGACCCTCCAATTGGATAGAATTGCCGAGGAGTATATTCGAGATAATGGCGCTGTGCCAACATTCAAGAACTTCCCGAATCCATATGGAGAGCCGTTTCCCGGCTCAATTTGTACCTCGGTGAACGAAGTGGTGGTACATGGAGTGCCGAGCGACAAAGTGGTCTTGAAGGAGGGTGATATAGTCTCTGTAGATTGTGGCACTCTGTTGGATGGATTTAATGGGGACAGCTGCTATACATTTTGTGTCGGTGAAGTGTGTGAGGAAGTGAAAAAACTTCTGGAAACAACTAAGCAGAGCTTATACAAGGGTATAGAGCAAGCCCAGCACGGGAAACACGTGGGAGATATAGGGGCAGCAGTACAGGAATTCTGCGAGGCAGAAGGCTATGGCGTTGTACGGGAGCTTTGTGGACATGGCATCGGCCGTGAAATGCATGAAGACCCTTCAATTCCAAACTACGGCTCTCGTGGCAATGGTGTGATGCTTAAGTCCGGTATGTGTATAGCTATCGAACCGATGATAACAATGGGGGAGCGTAACGTATGGATGTTGCCGGATAAGTGGAGCATCGTTACGCGCGATGGCAAGCCTGCGGCTCATTTTGAGCACACAATAGCTATCTGCAAAGGAAAAGCTGAGATTTTATCAACGTTTAAGGAAATAGAACAACAAGTAAAAGAAGAAAATTAATTATGTCAAAACAGGCAGCAATAGAACAGGATGGAACAGTAATAGAGAATCTCTCTAACGCAATGTTTCGGGTAGAACTTGAAAATGGAGTACAGATAATAGCAAACATTTCCGGTAAGATGCGTTTGCATTACATCAAGATTCTTCCGGGTGATAAGGTAAAAGTGGCTATGAGCCCATACGACCTCACCAAAGGAAGAATTGAATTCAGATATAAATAAACAATTATATAAGGTATCTTTAAGATATGAAGACAAGAGCATCATTGAAGAAACGTTCAGCTGACTGTAAGATTGTACGTCGTAAAGGTCGTCTGTTCGTTATCAACAAGAAAAACCCTAAGTTTAAATTACGTCAGGGTTAATGTTAAAAATATGCAAAAGACACCAGTTGCACTTTTAAATTAGTATCTTTGCATGATTTTTAACGAAGACAACGTTTAATTTTTATTAAATTTATTTATTCAATCAACAAATGGCAATAAGAATTGTTGGAGTAGATTTGCCCCAGAATAAGCGTGGCGAAATCGCATTGACCTATATCTATGGTATAGGTCGAAGTAGTTCAGCAAAGATATTGGATAAGGCCGGCGTAAGCCGTGACTTGAAGGTCAATGAATGGTCTGACGACCAGGCAGCTAAAATCCGTGAAATTATCAGCGCTGAATTCAAAGTAGAAGGAGATCTCCGTTCAGAAACTCAGATGAGCATCAAGCGCCTGATGGATATTGGCTGCTATCGTGGTGTTCGTCATCGTCTTGGTCTTCCTGTTCGCGGTCAGAGTACAAAAAATAATGCTCGTACCCGTAAGGGTAAAAAGAAGACTGTTGCTAACAAGAAAAAGGCTGTTCAGTAATTTATAGGAGGAAATTAATTATGGCAAAAACAAAAGCAACATCTAAGAAAAGAAATGTAAGAGTGACAGCTATGGGACAGCTTCATGTTCATAGCTCGTTCAATAATATCATTGTATCGCTCGCTAACAGCGAAGGCCAGGTTATTTCTTGGTCATCAGCTGGTAAGATGGGATTCCGTGGTTCTAAGAAAAACACTCCTTATGCAGCTCAGATGGCAGCAGAGGATTGTGCAAAAGAAGCTTTCAATCTTGGCCTTCGTAAGGTAAAGGCATTTGTTAAGGGACCGGGTAATGGTCGCGAAAGCGCCATTCGTGCCGTTCATGGTGCCGGCATCCAGATAACCGAAATCGTTGACGTTACACCACTGCCACACAATGGCTGTCGTCCTCCTAAGCGTCGTCGTGTGTAATAGTGATTTTGAATATACAATAGATTAAAAGCATAAAAGAATTATGGCAAGATATATAGGTCCGAAATCAAGAATTTCACGCCGTTTTGGTGAACCCATCTTCGGTGCAGATAAAGTACTGGCAAAGCGTAATTTTCCTCCAGGGCAGCACGGTAACGATCGTCGCCGCAAACAGTCTGAGTATGGGATTCAGCTTGCTGAAAAGCAGAAGGCAAAATACACTTATGGCGTATTAGAGCGCCAGTTCCGTAATCTGTTTGTGAAGGCCAACAAGAGTGGAGGCGTTACCGGTGAAGTACTGCTTCAGCTTCTTGAGTGCCGTCTGGATAACGTAGTTTACCGTCTTGGAATTGCACCTACGCGTGCAGCTGCCCGTCAGTTGGTAGGTCACAAGCATATTACCGTAGATGGTCGAGTTGTTAACATTCCTTCTTTTTCTGTAAAACCGGGACAGGTTATTGGCGTTCGTGAGAAATCTAAATCTCTCGAAGTAGTTGAAGCTGCTCTTGCAGGATTTAACCACAGCAAGTATCCTTGGCTGGAATGGGACGAAAACACAAAGAGTGGCAAATTCTTGCACACTCCCGAACGTGAAGATATCCCGGAAAATATTAAGGAACAGTTAATCGTTGAGTTGTACTCTAAACAATAAATCATTAAATTAATGGCGATATTAGCATTTCAAAAACCTGATAAAGTAGTGATGCTGGAGGCATCGGAGAGTTTCGGAAAATTTGAATTTTCTCCTCTTGAGCCTGGCTTTGGCGTTACCATTGGTAATGCTTTGCGACGCATCCTCCTTTCATCATTGGAGGGATATGCTGTCAACACCGTCCGTATTGCCGGTGTAGAGCATGAGTTCTCTTCAATTCCTGGTGTGAAGGAAGATGTAACCAACATCATCTTGAATCTCAAGCAAGTTCGATTCAAGCAAGTAGTAGAAGAATTCGAGAATGAGAAAGTTAGTATCACCGTAGAGAATTCCACTGAATTTAAAGCAGGTGATATTGGTAAGTATCTGACTGGATTTGAAGTGTTAAACCCTGATTTGGTGATTTGTCATTTAGACTCCAAGGCATCTATGCAGATAGATTTAACTATCAACAAGGGACGTGGTTACGTTTCTGCTGATGAGAATCGCCAGTTCTGCACTGATGTCAATGTGCTTCCCATCGATTCTATCTACACCCCAATCCGTAATGTAAAATACAGTGTAGAGCCTACTCGCGTAGAGCAGAAGACTGACTATGATAAGCTCTGCATTGAAGTAACAACGGATGGTTCCATCCACCCAAAGGATGCGTTGAAAGAGGCTGCTAAAATTCTCATCTATCACTTCATGCTGTTCTCGGACGAAAAGATCACTCTTGAAGATCCCGACAAAGACGGCAATCAGGAGTTTGATGAGGAAGTCCTCCATATGCGTCAGTTGCTGAAGACTAAGTTGATAGATCTGAACCTCAGTGTTCGTGCGCTCAACTGTCTGAAAGCAGCCGATGTGGAGACACTTGGTGACCTTGTACAATACAACAAAACGGATCTTCTCAAGTTCCGTAACTTTGGTAAGAAATCGCTCTCAGAGCTTGATGATTTGCTCGAGAGTCTGAATCTGTCCTTTGGAACCGATATTTCAAAGTATAAACTGGACAAGGAATAAGAATTAGGCAGATGTGGTAGATATACAGTCTACTTCTTCCCATTTTCCTACGACTTGTTCGAAACATGTAAAAAACAAAAATGAGACATAATAAAAAATTCAACCATCTGGGTCGTACTGCATCTCATCGTGCCAGTATGCTTGCAAATATGGCATCTAGCTTGATCATGCACAAAAGAATCACTACGACCCTCGCAAAGGCTAAGGCTCTTAAAAAGTATGTTGAGCCACTGATTACACGTTCCAAGAATGATACAACAACCAGTCGTCGTGTAGTTTTCCGTTATCTGCAAAATAAATATGCAGTGAAAGAACTTTTCGGAGAAGTGGCCGATAGAGTTGGCGATCGTCCCGGAGGTTATACACGTGTTATCAAGTTGGGCACACGTAAGGGTGACGCTGCAGAGATTGCATTCATCGAACTTGTAGACTTTGATGAAAACATGGCGAAGACACCTAAGGCTGCGAAGAAGACTCGCCGTAGCCGTCGTTCTAAGAAGGACGATTCTGTCAATACAGCTGCCGAAAATACGTCAGAAGCAGTAGCAGAGGATGTAAAGGCAGAAGCCAAGACTGAGACTAAGGCAAAAGCCAAGAGCGATGCAAAGAAAGCAACTAAGACTGCGGAGAAGAAAGCTGCTAAAGCAGAAAAGGATGCTCCAGAAGCTGAAGCAACTGAAGCAAAGGATGCCAAAGCAGAGAAGGCTGAATAATTTCGATATTTTCAATAATAAAGGTGCGTTAATTTTACAGTTAGCGCACTTTTTTTATGCTCAACTCTCAACTCTTTGTGAGATTTGTTTATAAGATAAGCATCCAAGATTAGCCGTCTTGCAGATTTAATATAGGGAATTCCCTATGTTAAAGTAGGGAAAATATCGCATTATTATCGTTATTTCCTTTTATCTTTGTATGTGGTTCAAAATGGCATATAGTCTTATGAAAAAGAGTTTTGTATTTATGATATTGGCATCTGTAGTATTCTCCAGCTGTGATTCTTATACAGGTGCAGGTGCATACGGCGGCAGCACTATTGGTGCTGTCTTAGGCTCCGCTATCGGTGGTATTGCAGAGGGACCACGTGGATCAGATATTGGTACTATTGTCGGTATGGCAGGTGGCGCTATTGTTGGTGGTGCTATAGGTAATGCCAAGGATAGACAGATTCAACGAGATATGGCTGAGTATCAGCATGACAAGGCTGAACGCGCAGCTGCTCGCTCTCGGCGTTATCAGAAGGAGAATTCGGATAGGGGGATACAGATGGATTCAGACAGCTCTTATGACAGTGGCTTTGATGCAACTAATAGTGGTGATGACCGCTTGTATGATTTCAACTCTACTGATTACACGGGCGATTATAGTGCTCAAGAGCCGGATGTTAATTTGCCAATGGAGTCGAGTGTGGAGCGTATGGCAGAAGGCTTGCAATACTCGCCGGTTATCGAAATCCGCAATGCCCGCTTTGTAGACGATAATCAGGATGGACAGATAGAGCGTGGAGAAGTGTGTAAGATTATTTTTGAGGTGATAAATACGGGTAACAACCCTCTATATGATGTTCAGCCCACAGTGATAGAAGCAACCGGCAACCGACATTTGATGATTTCGCCCAATATGCATATAGAGAAAATTATGCCCGGTAAGGGCATTCGTTATACAGCTATGGTAAAGGCTGGTAATCGTCTGAAGGCCGGCAGGGCAAAATTCTGTGTAAGTGTTATACAGGGTACACACGCCATTTCAAAAGTCGTAGAGTTTAATATTCCTACGCGGAAATAATTTATAATTCACAGTTTACAATTTTCAATTCACAATTATTCGCGGAGTTATTAATGCCTTTGTGCTATTTTAAATTCACAATTTAGCTGCGCGGTGTAACACTTACCAATAATATTTTCTTGCATTTGTATGTTTTTGCAGCAGCTTTCTCAACTTTCACGATGCACAGCCTAAATGTAGATTGAGATAAACGCTGAAAATGTTTTGCTTTGATAGTCGGGGGGGGAGAGAAACAGGTGGTGCTGACCTGCTGAGTATTGGAGCGAGTATGAATAACAATGCTGTAAGTGTTGCGAAAAAATATAGGAACAAATTAGGTTGCGTTCAGTTGTGAATGTCGCTGCAAAAAGAACTGGCTAAGGAATTTTGAATTGAAAAATGTGAAGAGTTGATGAGCTTGCGAATAATTGTGCATTAAGGAATACTTTTATCTCTTAGCTTTTCTCATGTTTTGAAATTCTTTTTTTTATAGGAGTTTTCGTTTTGTTATGCGTTTGCTTAACAACATTGTTCTTGTGGTTTCCCTTGCTTTGTGCGGACGTTTTCCGGTCTCTGCCGGTCTTTGTGCTGTGATTCCTTACGTTGGCCTTTGACACTATGGTTGAAGCCTTTGTAGTTGGAAATATTTGCTTGTCTTCGTCGTCGGGTATTCGATCCATTTGGTCGATGGTTCCATCAGCAAAGTCGCCCATGTCGAAATTGATGTTGGGAAGTCCCTGTTCCGCATCTTCCATACGATATGGAGGCTTGAGACTTTCTACACGTTCCACTTTAACTATGCCAATACCTTGCGCAAGCATTCCTAACTGTTGAGCAGCGGCATAGCTGATGTCAATGATGCGTCCACGCACAAAGGGGCCTCGGTCGGTCACTTTGACCACTACTCCCCGGTCGTTATCCAAGTTGGTTACCTTGAGCAGCGTGCCGAAAGGATAGGTGCGGTGGGCGCACGTCAGACTGTCGTGATGCAAGCGTTCTCCGCTGGCAGTCCGTGCACCGGTGGCTCTTTTAGAATAATATGAGGCTTTACCCCTATGCGTTTGAGCGCCTATAGGGGTAAAGCCTGTTATGAGTAGGATGATTACTAATAAGTTCTTTCTATAATCCACAATCTTCGTTTATACGATGCCTTCCGCCATCATGGCATTGGCTACCTTCATGAATCCTGCGATGTTCGCTCCTTTGACATAATTGATATAGCCATTGGGTTGTTTGCCGTATTTCACGCACTGTTCATGAATGGAATGCATGATGTAGTGAAGTTTCTCGTCCACTTCTTCAGCACTCCAATGCAGACGGATAGAGTTTTGTGTCATTTCCAGTCCGGAAGTAGCTACACCACCGGCATTTACAGCTTTGCCGGGAGCAAACAGTTGCTTGGCATCGACAAATTTCTCTGTTGCCTCGGCAGTGCATCCCATATTGCTCACCTCAGCAACGCAGAGAGGCTTGTTGGCCAATATCTTTTCAGCATCTTTACCGTTAAGCTCGTTTTGTGTGGCGCAGGTTAAATAAATGTCTGCCTTCTGTTCCCAAGGTTTTTTGCCTTCAAAGAATTTGGAGCCGGCGAATTTCTCGGCGTATGGCGAACAGATGTCTTCACCACTGCTGCGCAAATCAAGCATATAGTCATTCTTTTCTCCACAAATGCCATCCGGATCGTAGATATATCCATCGGGTCCACTGATTGTGATAACTTTGGCACCAAGTTGAGCAGCCTTCTTTGCAGCTCCCCAAGCCACGTTACCAAATCCGGAAATGGCAACGGTTTTACCCTTGATATCAATATCGTGGGTCTTCAACATTTGATTTACAAAATAGAGCGCACCAAAGCCCGTTGCTTCCGGACGAAGAATGGAGCCACCCCATTCCAATCCCTTGCCGGTCATGACACCTTGGAACTTGTGGGTCAGTTTTTTGTATTCGCCAAAAAGATAGCCCACTTCACGAGCACCTACACCGATATCCCCAGCCGGAATATCTTCGTCCGGGCCGATGTGATGGTACAGCTCTTGCATGAATGCCTGACAGAATCGCATCACTTCTGCGTCAGAGCGTCCGAGGATAGAGAAATCGGAACCTCCCTTGCCACCACCCATCGGAAGCGTGGTGAGTGCATTCTTGAAAGTTTGCTCAAAACCGAGGAATTTCATAATGCTCAGGTTTACAGATGGATGGAATCGCAACCCACCCTTGTAGGGGCCGATAGCACTGTTGAACTGTACACGGTAGCCAGTGTTTACGTGTACCTTACCATTGTCGTCTGTCCAAGGCACACGGAACATATATATACGTTCCGGCTCTACAAGACGCTCAATGAGTCCGGCTTTTTCAAATTCCGGATGCTGGTTGTAGACCTCTTTAATCGATTCTAAAACCTCTTTCACTGCCTGCAGAAATTCGGGCTCGCCTGAATGTTTGTCCATCAGGCCTTTCATTACTTGTTCAACTTCCATAGTAGTAATACGATTTATTTTTAACGGTCAATAGGGTTGAAGAAAACCAATTTTTGTGGTTTCATATTGTATCAATTACATCGCAAATATAGGGTTTTATTCAATAGGTTCCAAATAAAAAATTAATAATTTCATGTATTTAACTAACATTTTGCACTTCGATTTTGAATCTTCACCCAAATTAATGGTGGATTTCACACATATTTCCACAGTTCTGTTTCAGTCGTTTTTCAGTCGTCTTGCGCAATCAGAAAACTATACGGACGGTGCTTGCGTGACAGCTGCGTTTTTGAATACACGAATTATAAATGTGACGTTTATCAAGATAAATGTAGTAAGTCTGCCCTTAAAAATATCATTACATATAAAAAAATAAGACAATGGTTACATCAAATGAACTGCATTTCGAATTTATTTCGTAATTTCGCCCTATTGATAGGATTCGTACCCATGAACCATGAGCAATGGGTAGGGCAATCCCAAACCGGATAAAAATAAAGCCTCTGCACAATGGAAGAGAAAATACCACAATCGTGGAGTAAGTTTATATTAAAAGACGTGACGTTTGTCAACCTTATGATGCGACGCATCTACAATGTGCTTATCGTGGCCAACCCCTACGATGCCTTTATGCTTGAGGACGACGGACGGGTGGAGGAGAAAATCTATAATGAGTATATGGAGCTTGGACTTCGTTACCCTCCGACGTTCACGCAGGTGTCTACGACAGAGGAGGCAGAGAAAATTCTTGCCACGATGAAAATAGATTTGGTGATTTGTATGCCGGGTAATGCCGACAACGATGCTTTCACTGTGGCCCGTGCTATCAAGGAAAAATTCCCAGAAATCCATTGTGTGGTGCTCACGCCGTTCTCTCATGGCATCACCCGTCGTATGCAGGACGAAGACCTCAGCATCTTCGATTATGTATTTTGTTGGTTGGGCAACACCAACCTTATCCTCTCCATCATCAAGCTCATTGAGGACAAAATGAACTTGGAACAAGATATACGCGAAGCTGGTGTACAGATGATATTGCTTGTCGAAGACTCTATCCGTTTCTACAGTTCTATCCTTCCCAATCTCTACAGCTACATTTTACAGCAGAGCCAGAATTTTGCCACAGAGGCCCTCAATCGCCACGCGGCGACCTTGCGAATGCGCGGGCGTCCCAAAGTGGTGTTGGCGCGTACCTATGAGGAGGCCATGAGGGTGTATGAAAAGTACAAGGATAATTGTCTGGGCGTCATCAGCGACGTAAGGTTTCCCATGAGTTCCACCCGCCAATCGGAGATCGTGGGTGCGGGAGCGTCATCGGTTGAGAAAGATCCTGAAGCCGGGTTCAAACTGCTGGAGGCTATTCGCAGGGAAGACGAATACCTGCCACTTATCATGGAAAGCGTGGAAGCAGAAAATCGTGTGCGTGCCGAGGCGGAGGGTTTTAGGTTTGTAGATAAAAATTCCAAGATGCTCAGTGTGTCGCTGCGCCATCTCATGGAAGAACACATGGGCTTTGGTGACTTTATTTTCCGCGATCCAAAAACCCATAAAAAAATTCTAAGGGTGCGTAGTCTGAAGGAGTTACAAGACAATATCTTTACGATTCCGCGCGATTCGATGCTTTATCACGTGTCGCGAAACCACATGAGCCGCTGGCTCTGCGCACGTGCCATATTCCCCGTGAGCAACTTCCTGAAACACGTCACGTGGCACAAGCTTCAGGATGTAGATGCCCACCGACAGATTATTTTCGATGCCATCGTACAATATCGACGCATGAAAAACATTGGTGTGGTGGCCGTGTTCGATCGTGACAAGTACGACCGTTATGCTCACTTTGCCCGCATTGGCGATGGCTCCCTTGGTGGCAAGGGTAGGGGCTTGGCATTCCTTGACAACGTGGTGAAGACCCATCCGCAGTTCAACAGATTTGAGGGTGTCACGGTGCAGATTCCTAAAACGGTGGTGCTATGCACCGATGTGTTCGATCGGTTTATGGAACAAAATAATCTTTACGATATAGCTTTGAGCGATGCCGGCGACGAAGAGATTCTCGCAGCCTTTCTCAAGGCGCAGTTGCCCGAAAGTTATGTCGAGGATTTCAAGACCTTCTTCGAGGCCACCCGCAGTCCTATTGCCATCCGGTCGAGTTCGCTTCTGGAAGACAGCCACTACCAGCCATTCGCGGGGGTCTATTCCACCTATATGATACCTTATCTTGAAGACAAACAACAAATGTTACAGATGTTGGTAGCCGCTATCAAAGGCGTGTATGCTTCTGTATATTATAAAGGCTCCAAGGCATATATGACAGCAACCTCCAACGTGATAGATCAGGAGAAAATGGCCGTTGTGTTGCAGGAAGTTGTGGGCAAAACCTACGGTGACCATTATTATCCTAATATATCGGGTGTGCTTCGTTCCATCAACTATTACCCCATTGGCGACGAGAAAGCAGAAGACGGCATCGCCTCTTTGGCACTGGGACTTGGTAAATATATTGTGGATGGCGGACAGACATTGCGTGTGTCGCCCAAGCATCCGCATCAGGTGCTGCAGATGTCGGAACTGGACTTCGCCCTGAAAGACACCCAGACCCGCTTTTATGCACTCGATATGCAGCACGTGGGTACAGATTTTCAGGTGGACGATGGCTTCAATATCCACAAACTGAAGGTGAAGGAAGCCGACAAGGATGGCTCGCTCAACTACATCGCTTCGACTTTCGACCCCTACGACCAAGTTATTCGCGATGGGCTTTATGAAGGTGGGCGAAAGGTTCTTTCGTTTGCCGGCGTGTTGCAACACGATGTGTTTCCCCTGCCCGAAATCTTGCAAATGTCAATGAAATATGGCGCGGAAGCCATGCGACGGCCTGTGGAAATAGAGTTTGCCTGCAATCTTAATGCCGACAAGACGGGCGACTTCTATTTGCTTCAGGTGCGCCCCATTGTAGACTCCAAACAGATGTTGGACGAGGATTTGGCTGCTGTGCCCGACGAGGAATGCTTGCTCCGCAGCCATAACTCGTTGGGTCACGGCATCTCTGAGGATGTAACCGACGTAGTGTACGTGAAATACGACGATCAATTCTCGGCCATGAACAACAGTCGTGTGGCCGAAGATATCGAACGCATCAATGACAAATTCTTGTCGTCGGGCACCAACTATGTCATCATCGGTCCCGGCCGATGGGGCTCAAGCGACACTTGGCTGGGTGTGCCCGTGAAGTGGCCCCACATTTCTGCTGCCCGTGTCATTGTTGAAGTAGCGTTGAAAAACTATCGCGTAGACCCAGGTCAGGGCACCCATTTCTTCCAAAACCTCACATCGTTTGGTGTGGGATATTTCACGATAGACACCAATCGGCCCGGCGAAGGCGGTCTTCTGCGTAAAGACGTGTTGGATGCCATGCCGGCTGTTGAGGAGACCGACTATGTGCGGCACGTGCGGTTTGACCATCCGTTGAAAATTATGATGGACGGCAAGAAGCAGGAAGGAGTCGTCATGTTGGGCGAGAAAACGGGAAGCGAAACAAAGAACTGAAACTCATTTTACAGCTGACGAATCTCTATGCAGAATTATTATAAGGATAAGGCAACCGGTTTGGCGGTCCGCATCAAATCTCTCAAAGGACGTGCTCACGGTTTTGTGATGGGCGAGATAGTTTCGTTTCTGTCTGCCGTTGCCTGTGTGGTGTTCATAACCGTGACCGACAGCGTCAATCTCCGGATGTTGGAACTTGGCCTGTTGGTATTGTTTCTGGCTGTCTATATTGTCATCAGACAGCGCGATGCAAAGAACGACGAACACATTCAGCAGCTCGAAGATTTGAAACAAGTCTACGACAACGAGTTGCGTGCCGTAGACGGAATTTTCTCGTGTTTCGACGATGGACAACGCTACGCAGACCCACACCATGCCTATACCTACGACCTCGACATCTTCGGACGAGACGGATTGTATCAGCGCATGAATCGAATGGTGACCACCGGAGGGTGCGACGCTTTGGCCGAAAGGCTAAGCAGCCTGGATGGTCGCCATGATTCGCCCGAACATCAAGACGGTATGGATCAATATGACGAGACTTACCGGCGGTGGATTCGCATTCTGACCAAGAGCGAAAAGTTCCGTTCTGAGTTTATTTCCTATGGAGTAAGACAGAAGATAGATACTAAGGTGATTTGCGAGGCGCTGCATACGGCCGGCGATGCAAAGGTGAATCATCTTTTTGCCCATCCTGCCATGCTCGGCTTGGCCATTGTCGATTTGGTGACCTTCTTTGCCTCTATTCTGTTGGCTGCGATGGGCAAGGTGAATGGAATGTTACCCATTTGGTGGGGCATTCTCCAATTTTTTGGTGTCTATCTGCTTTGCGCAGGTACACTGAAGGAGGTGTATAAGGTTGTCAATAAGCTTCACGGACAGGTGAGACAGTTTGGCAAGGTGGTGGAGTTGGTAAAAAATCTTTTGGTCGGTGATGCTGTTGGCGGAGCGGCTGCATATTCCAAAGATCATGCTGAGCTATTTTCAACATCAAACAATGTGTTCCGCCGGCTTACGGAGTTGCTCGACGGACTGGACAAGCGTGGCAATATTTTAGGTTTGTTTGTGGTCAATACGTTTGCGCTTTACGACTTTTTCCTCGTGCGCAAATTCCTCAAATGGAGTAGGGACGATGTGCATACATTCGAAGCATGGATAGACCGCATTATCCAAATAGACCAAGAAGTTACCATTGCCACCTTCTTATATAATCATCCCAACACTTGTTGGCCGGAAATTACCGCTGATGAGGGAGTGGTCTGCGAAGCCAGAGGACTGTATCATCCGTTTTTGGGCAACACGGCTGTGCGCAACGATTTCCGGATAGACGATCGCCATTTCTACATCATTACCGGAGCCAATATGGCAGGGAAGTCCACCTTCCTGCGTTCGGTTGGCGTGAACTATATTCTTGCCATGACCGGTATGCCGGTCTTTGCAACGTCTTTGCGCACATCGAAGTTTACATTGTTCAGCAGTATGCGCACCACCGACGACCTCGCGCACGGCATTTCCTACTTCAATGCGGAACTGCTTCGCCTGAAACAGTTGTTGGCCTATTGCAGGAAAAACGACCACACGCTGATTATCCTCGACGAGATTTTGAAAGGCACCAACTCGCTGGATAAACTCAACGGGTCGCGCCTTTTCCTTGAGCACATATCCCGATTGCCCGTGAGTGGCATTGTCGCCACCCACGATTTGGAACTTTCCAAGATGGAGGGCGACCGTTATCATAATTATTGTTTCGAAATAGAGCTTGGTGCCAACGTGACCTATTCGTATAAGATAACGCCCGGAGTGGCTCGCAACCAGAATGCTACGTTTCTCTTAGACCGTATGCTCAATGATGACACGCCTGCTGCAACAGAAGGGCTCTCTCATGATTGACAGATAAGAAATATGGGGGATGGAAGTTTGTATTTTCCTTTACAAACACCTCCAAATGCTGCGTTTATTTTAAAAAAGATATTATCCCGTCCGATACTCGTTAAATTTGCGATAATTCGTAGTCTATTGACAGTCAGCCTGTTTGGCTTCTCTGGCTTTTCTCCATCTTTGTTATTGTCTGCGGTTACATATCGAATGGCAGCGCGGATGAGGCTTAACCGCTGTGCGGATGAGCCTTAGTCGGATGCCCGTTAAGGCTTAACCATGCCGCCGTTAAGGCTCCGTCACGATATTTCGGAACACAAAACCTATAGACGAGACTGTTTTTGTAATGTGAGAGTGGATAACGAGGGCGGAAACATAGCTCTTTTTGCGCTGGATGATCAGAAAATTATTGCTGAAAAACGGTAATCTGTCTTTACAAATATAGAAACGTGGAGGGAATGGAAAATTGCAGAACAGGGAGGTGCAAAAAATGGGGTACAGCATTGCTAAAATCTTACCGACAACAAGTTTTTACCCAAAAAGGGAGCACCGAGCCTCGCCTTTCTCTGTTTTTTTCAATACTTTTGTTAAAGTTAAAACGATTTAATAATGATGGCTTGTCTTAATCGAACTAAACTCGTCCTCGTCGAACAAGAAAAATGGGAAGACGGCTTGCAGATGAATTAGGAAAACAACAAGAATAAGGTGAAAAAGGAAAAGGCACAGGGTATGGAACCTGTATTTACCGGCAAACAGGTAACTCCATTTAAGTTGCATAATGAATCTTCATACATTCTCTTTGCGCCGGAATCATTTCAACAATGCGCCAAAGAGGAGTATTGTAGGCACCTGAAAAGTTGATTTATAGGTTTATAGCAAAATATCCTATTGTCGCTTATGATGACAAACAATGTCTATGCTTGAATAGTGCAAATATCCTTATTCCGGATTTGGACGGCATATCAATTAAGAGTACAGCTGCTTTATTAAATTCTTCATTGTACCATTACTATTATTCGATAAAATTCTCTGATATAAAGGTACTTAAGGGTAATTTACAAGAGCTGCCTTTTCCAAAGCTTACCAAATGTCAAGATCAGAAATTAAGCAATCTCGTTTCTTCGATTCAATCATCTTCATATTCAGAGAAACATCAAGAAGAATTAGATGACGCTGTATATTCTCTCTTTAAGATTACTCCTACTGAACAACAACAAATTAGGTCAAGGATAAAATAATGGAAATACTTTAAAAAACTTATCGAAGAAATGAAGAAGCAACTTTCTGAGGAAGCTTGAGCATCAAATCACGCATTTCGTACAGTTCGAGAGTCAATACACCAAAAACTTTCTCAATGATTTCGACCGTGCTGCTTAAAATACAAAGATAAATGCTATCTTTGTGCACGTCAAGACCATATACGATTCTCATAAGCCTACATTTGAGGATTGTTATTTTTTGCTCAAAGATAAAACATATTGTGACTTAGAGCACGCATTAGGACAAGGAATTTATGCTGGGCTTGACTCTTTTCTATCAAAAGGAAAGGGCAGACGGGAATTTATGTCGGTTTCTTATTCCCACTGGCTTATATATCGCGATTTTTATGTAACTTTGCCATAGCATATAAATATTCACCATAGCATGAAAGAATACGCACTTAAGTACGGATGCAATCCGAATCAGAAGCCTGCCCGTATCTATATGGAGCAGGGAGAACTGCCTGTGGAGGTAATCAACGGCCGTGCCGGCTACATCAACTTCCTCGATGCACTCAACAGTTGGCAGTTGGTAAAAGAACTCAAAGCCGCAACGGGACTGCCTGCCGCCGCCAGTTTCAAACACGTTTCTCCGGCCGGAGCTGCCGTTGGACTGCCACTGAGCGACACTTTGAAAAAAATCTATTTTGTAGACGACGTAGATTTTGAACTCACTCCGTTGGCCAACGCCTATGCTCGTGCACGAGGAGCCGACCGGATGTGCTCATACGGTGACTTCTGTGCTTTGAGCGACACCTGCGACGAGGCCACTGCACGCCTGATCAAGCGTGAGGTGAGCGACGGCGTGATTGCGCCCGACTATACTCCGGAAGCCCTCCAAATATTGAAGGAAAAGCGCAAGGGCAACTATTGCGTCATCAAAATTGACCCCAACTATGTGCCGGAGCCTATCGAGCGAAAGCAGGTGTTTGGCGTGACCTTTGAGCAGGGCCGCAACGAGGTGGATCTCAACGACCCAGCCTTGTTCGAGAATATCCCTACAAAAAACAAGACATTCAGCCCCGAAGCTTTGCGCGACCTGAAGATTGCGCTTATCACGCTGAAATACACACAGAGCAACAGTGTGTGCTATGTGAAAGACGGACAGGCCATTGGCATTGGTGCCGGTCAGCAAAGCCGCATCCATTGCACCCGTCTGGCAGGCAGCAAAGCCGATGAGTGGTGGATGCGCCAGAGCCCGAAGGTGCTGAGCTTGCCATTCAAGGAGAAAATACGCCGCGCCGACCGCGACAATACCATCAACATATATCTATCCGAAGAAGCCGACGACGTGCTGCGCGACGGAGCCTGGCAGCAATTCTTCACCGAACAGCCGGAGCCTTTCACTCGTGAGGAACAAAAGGAATGGATTGCTCAAAACACGCAGGTAGCGCTCGGATCGGATGCTTTCTTCCCCTTTGGTGACAACATCGAACGTGCCCACAAGAGCGGTGTAGAATTTATCGCACAGGCCGGAGGCAGCATCCGCGACGACCATGTGATCGACACGTGCGACAAATACGGCATTGCGATGGCATTTACCGGTGTTAGATTGTTCCACCATTAATTCACAAAAGGAATCCCCTTACTTTTACACTTTTACCAATGGACGATTTTGATAAGATATTAGAAGAAGGCATTATCTTTAAGCCGGCTCCCAAGAAAGCATCCAAAGACAACAAGGTGAAGACCAAAGCCAAGAAAAAGAAATATGTTACCGGTGCTCACGGCTCTGGCTCGGCCAAGCAGAAAGCGAAGTATAGGGAACAACGCGCGAATAGGAAATCGCAAAAGAAATAAGAAAAGCGAATTTAAAATCAAGGCCCAACTGCAAGGTTTCCATGCCATGACCTCCATATTCAGGAGACAGCAAACAGGTATGGAAACCATGCAGTTGGGCCTTTGCTGTTTTATTATCTGATGCGCCCGCTCTTGGACAGTGTCAGCGTAATCTTCTTCAAGGCACGCTTGCCATGATCGAACAGCATGGCAGGATTAAGTCTGGAGCCGCGAAACTTCACTTCAAAATGCAAGTGTTCGGTAGTGGCGCGCCCCGTTCTACCGGTCAATCCTATCACGTCGCCGGCCTTAACCTTTTGCCCCACACGCACAAGATTCTTGCTTTGATGGCTGTAGAGTGTCTCAAAACCGTAGGCATGACGTATGACAATGCAGTTTCCATAACCGGAGAAAGGGGACGATTTGGTGACAACTCCATCGAAAGCCGCAACAATCTTGTCATTGAGTTTGGTCTTGAGATCTACCCCCGAATGTCTGCGTTTGCCCCCATAGGGACTAATGACGTTGCCTCCTGGCAAGGGATATGCCCAATGTGCTTTAGAAATACGGGCAAGATTGAGTTTTACTGTTGATTTGCGAGCAAAGGGGTCCTCTTTGAAATGGTCCGGGTCTAAACTGTTTGCCCCCGCTCGTTCAGACTTTACCACCGATACGCTCACGTGGGTTCCTACCTTGCGACACTGTATCATGGCATTGCGTAGACGGTGGCTGCCCGGATCAATAATGATGGAAGGATTGATCCAGCCACCATTCACCATGAAAGCAAACAAACAGGAATACTTACCTTTATCTTCACCAACAATAGCGATAGTCTGTCCGGCCTTCACACGCTGACCTACCTTGACCAAATTCTGTGCATTGTTGCCGTATATGGTTTCCAGTCCGTTATCGTGGCGAAGAACAATAACATTGCCATATTGGGGGCTCTTGCGAGACATACGCACCGCCCCATCAAACATGGCTTTCACGGCATCGCCCTTAGTCGTCGTGATGTTGAGCGCCTGCCCATTGACCACTGTAGCCTTGCCAACCGGCAATGGAAACGAATAATCATCGTCGCTCAGCGCGTCGAAGTCTATTGTGAAACTGCTGCCTCCGGAAAAGATGCCCGGAGTGGTGATACTGACCTGCTGTTGTTCTGCCGGAGTGAACAGCACGAGCCTTTGGGCAAACGAAAGCTGCGTCACAGACAAAAACAGACCTGCAATGTATATTTTTATAATAGATTTCATATGCTAATGTTTTGAGAATGACCTTATGAAAGCCCTTGATGACAGGCTATCGAAGGATGATACCCGTATAGATTCTGCCGGAAGCAATGCCCAACCTCCGCGCCGAAAAATAATCGTCTACCGCATCGTATGTGCAAATATCTGTCATGATGATATTTGACGGTTGCACTCCCACGTCTTCCAACTGCAACTTGTTGGACAGGGGAAGATTCAGATGCCACTTCTCATATTTTACGGCAATAGCGTTCATGCAGTGTCCGGATGCGGCAAAAGCATCATAAACTTCCTGTCCCACCTCGAAATTCCTGAGCGATATGCCCGGCCCTATCACCGCCCTGAGGTTTTCGGGGAGCGTTCCGAAAACCTGACTCATTGCTTCAGTGGCCTTGCGCACAATATATTGCTCTGTCCCTCGCCACCCCGCATGAACTGCGGCGGCGGCATGATGTTGCTCATCATATAGCAGAACGGGAATACAATCGGCTGTAGAAACTCCTATGCACAAATTAGGACATCGTGTCATCACGGCGTCTACCCCATTCAGAATATCAATCTGTTCAGACGGCGGGAGGTTGAGAAAATCATCGGTTACCTCCCTGCAAACCACATCGTGCACCTGATGTGGCACCACAATATGCTCCTCCCTTACATTCAATTCCTCGGCCAACAACCTACGGTTGGCAGCAATGGCCTGCAGATTGTCACCACAATAGGAATTGATATTCATACAGCCGTAGCTCCCCTTGCTTTCTCCACCGTGTCTGGTTGTGGAAAAAGCCGTCACCCCATCGGCTATATCATAATAAGTTAAGAGCGGTTTCACGGGGTTTCATCGGGGTCTATGAGTTCGTAATCTTCGAGGTCGGCTATATCGTCCAACTCGTCCTCATCCACATCTATGAGGTCTTCCTCGTCTATTTCTATCACCTCATCGGCTCCCTCAGCATGCATTTCTTCCTGGAACAAAGCCCAATCCTTGTCACGATGCACAATGGTATCTTCGCCAACAGCATCCTGCAGTTTGTTGCTTTCGCTGTTGAGTTCCTTCCAAAGAATATCTTTCAGTTCGTCGAGTCCATAACCCGTGACCGACGAGATAAACACCACAGGCAAATCGGTAGGCAACGTCTCGCGAAGCATTGCTATCAAGTCCTCATCAAGTAAATCGCTTTTGGTAACGGCCAAAATGCGATGTTTGTCGAGCAATTCAGGATTAAACTCCCTGAGTTCGTTGAGTAATATTTCGTAGTCGCGTTTGATGTCGTGTTGGGAATCCTCGCTGTCGCCGGGCACCATAAACAACAACAACGAGTTGCGCTCAATATGGCGGAGAAACCTCAACCCCAATCCCTTACCTTCGCTGGCCCCTTCGATGATGCCCGGAATGTCGGCCATGACAAACGACTGATGGTCACGATAGCTCACGATGCCCAGTGACGGCTCAAGCGTGGTAAACGGATAGTTTGCGATTTTGGGTCGGGCACTCGACAAAGCCGTGAGCAACGTAGACTTCCCGGCATTAGGAAAGCCCACCAATCCCACGTCGGCAAGGAGTTTCAACTCAAGGATAACGGTCATCTCCTGCAGCGGCTCACCCGGTTGGGCATAGCGCGGAGCCTGACGCGTGGCCGTGCGAAACTGGAAGTTTCCCAATCCGCCGCGTCCGCCTTTCAGCAACACAACCTCCTGCCCGTCATACGAAATGTCGCAGACATACTTGCCATTCTCCGCATTATAGACCACTGTTCCACAAGGCACGTCTATGTACACATTCTTGCCATCGGTACCGCTACGGTTATTGCTGCCGCCATTTCCGCCATGTTCTGCAAAGATATGTTTCTGGTATCTCAGGTGGAGCAACGTCCAGTAGTTATGGTTTCCACGCAGAATGACATCTCCCCCCTTGCCTCCGTCGCCACCATCGGGCCCACCTTTAGGCTGATACTTCATGCGGCGCAGGTGCATAGAGCCTCGTCCGCCCTTTCCGGAGCGGCAAACTATCTTTACATAATCTACGAAATTACTTTCCATTGAACTTGAACTTTGAGATTTGAACATTAAACTTTACGACTGCTCTGAAAAGTCCTGACGGCTCCAACCATCATGGTTGGAACGGCTATTGTTTTATCGTAATCCTTAAACAGCCAACGATGTTACCGTCTTCAGACCTTTTCAGCATACAACAACAGAACTGCCGACATTCCAACATCGCACGTGCTTTCGAAGTTGTCGCTATGTTGGTTGCTAAGTATGTGTATCTTGATGCTTTCTCGCCTTTATGAACATTGGTACTTATATTTGTCCTCGAACGGGAAATCGGCTGCGATGAGACGTGCCCCTTTTTATCTTCCGCCTTATGTTCGGATAGGCTTTTCAGTATTTGTACAAAAGCCTACGAGGGCACATTCTCACCGTTTTTCACATATTTTCCTTCAAGCAAGACAAACCGTGAAGCTCAATGTTCAAAGGTTAAAGTTCAAAGATTAGATGGCATCAATTACAGCACAGACGTCTGCAAAGATACGGTCGAGCTCACCAAGACCATTGATATGATGGTGTACACCTTCCTGCTCATACCATTGAATGAGGGGCGATGTTTGGTTATGATACACCCCCAGACGCTTTCTGATGGTTTCTTCGTTGTCGTCACTGCGTCCGCTTTGTTGTCCGCGAAGCAGCAAACGTTTCATCAATTCATCTTCGGGAACGTCGAGTTCTATCATCGCTGCCACCTTATGTCCGCGTTCGGCCAACATCTTCTTCAGAGCCTCAGCCTGAGGAATGGTGCGGGGGAAGCCATCAAAAATAACACCACTGTATTTCTTACCAAAACTGTCGTACACACTTGCGAGGATATTAACCATCAAATCGTCGGGTATCAGCTGTCCGTTGTCGATGAAACCCTTAGCTGTTTTGCCTAATTCAGTTCCGTTTTTAATCTCACTGCGCAGCACATCACCCGTAGAGATGTGCCCGAATCCGTACTTAGCGATCATCTTGTCGCTCTGGGTGCCCTTGCCTGAGCCGGGGGCACCAAAAATTACAATATTCTTCATTACTGTTAAATGTAAATATGCTTGTTTGTTAGGGATTGATGCATAGAAATGCCAAATGAGAGCAAGCCATTGTTTGGCCACAGTTGTCAATTCCCACCCCAAGAGGCGGAAATATGCTGTTTTCTCTCGTCTTACTCCGCTACAGTTTAGCCTTCCGCTATCAATCCACCACCGTATAGATGTCTCTCAAGTTTCGTCCCTGCTGATCATAATCCAGCCCGTAGCCCACAATGAAATCGTTAGGAATTTCCATAGCTACATACTCGATGTCGAGCGGCGACTCCAATTTTTCAGGTTTGAGGAGCAATGTGCAGACATGCAGCGACTCCGGGCTACGCGTACCCAACGATTCCAACATACGTTTCATGGTGCGTCCGGTATCGACGATGTCCTCTATAATCACCACCGTGCGTCCCTGCAAATCTTCATTGATACCAAATATTTCCTTGACCTGACCCGTAGAAGCTGTCCCTTGATAGGAAGCCAACTTCACAAACGAAATTTCACAAGGTATGGTGATGTAGCGCATCAGGTCAGCCGCAAAGACAAACGACCCGTTGAGCACGGCCAAGAATAATGGATTTTTACCCTCCATATCCTTGTTTAGCTTGTCTGCAACAATCTTTACGCGCTTCAAGATCTCCTCTTCCGGGATAAACGTCTTGAACGACTTATCCTTGATTTTAACTATACTCATAGTGCATCATTTATAAGTTAGTGCAAAAATACGAAAAAGTAATGACAAAGAATAGAGCCATTAAAAGAAATTGTGATTCTTAACAAAATTCTCCAAACTGCGCCCACCATTCTGCAATCTTTTGATTATCTTTGCAGTGTTATGAAGATATTTAACGCTGCTCAAATCCGTGAGCTTGACAAATATACGATAGAACACGAGCCCATCAAGTCCATCGACCTCATGGAACGTGCTGCCAAAGCCATCACCCGAGCCATTATGGAGGAGTGGACCGAACACACGCCCGTAGTTGTGTTTGCCGGGCCCGGCAACAATGGAGGCGACGGTTTGGCCGTTGCCCGTATGTTGGCAGAGGCTGATTATCAAGTCAGCGTTTATCTTTTCAACATTCACAACAAGTTGTCTGACGATTGTGCTTCCAATCGACAGCGTGTCATCGATTGCAAAAAGTTGGGCAAGTTTACGGAGATTACGCTCAATTTCGACCCTCCCGAACTTACCCCCGATACGCTTGTCATAGACAGTCTGTTCGGATCGGGCATCAACAAACCACTCATGGGGGGCTTTGCATCACTCGTAAAATATGTCAATCAGAGTCCCGCCAAGGTGGTGAGCATCGACATTCCCTCCGGACTGATGTGTGATGACAACAGTTACAACATTCGGACAAACATTATTCGGGCCCACCTGACGCTTACCCTCCAACAGGTAAAGCTATCGATGATGTTTGCCGACTGCCAGCAATATATCGGCCGTTTGCGGGTGTTGGATATTCGGCTCCATCCCGAATACATCAACAAAACAAAAGTAAGCCATCACATTATTGAAGAAAACGAATTGCGGCCCTGTATGCGGCATCGCAGCGACTTTGCCCACAAAGGCGCTATGGGGCACGCTCTCATCATTGCAGGGAGTTATGGTATGGCCGGCGCTTCTATCTTGGCTACACGAGCCTGCTTGCGTTCGGGAGTGGGGAAAGTAACCACACACACGCCCAAACGAAACTACGGCATCATGCAGGTGGCCGTTCCCGAAGCCGTCATGCAAATGGACCATGAAGAAACCTACTTCTCAGAAAGCATCGAAACCAGCGACTTCGACGCGGTAGCCATCGGTCCGGGAATAGGATTGGCAGAGAATACGGCCATTGCACTCATCAGCCAGATCAGACGCACCCAGTGCCCCATTGTTATAGATGCCGACGCCTTGAATATTCTCTCTAACCATAGGGCATGGATGCAGCAGCTGCCTAAGGGCATCATTATGACCCCACATCCTAAAGAGTTCGACCGGCTCATAGGCAGTGTGAGCAACAGCGACTACGAGCGTCTTACCCATGCTCTGCAGCTTGCCGACCGACTGCAAGGCTATATCATACTGAAAGGACACCACTCCGCATTATGCACGCCCGACGGACGCGTCATATTCAATTCGTCAGGCAATAGCGGCATGGCCACCGCCGGTAGCGGAGACGTGCTCACCGGCATCATAACCGCCCTGTTGGCAAGAGGTTATGAACGTGCAGAAGCCTGTTTGTTGGGGATGTATCTGCATGGACTGGCAGGAGATTTTGCCATCAGAGATATGGGTAAAGAGAGTCTGGTAGCAAGCGACATCATAGACTACCTTCCCAAAGCATTCATGCGTTTGGAAGACTAATCGGCCTCGCCAAGTAAAGAATTAGAAGTTAGGATATAATAATTATGATTACAACGAAGAGCTTTAACTACAGATTATTTGCAAATTTGCATACCAACACTTCTCTCTGTAAGGGTGTGGGCAGCATCTTGGCAGCCTTATTGCTGTCTCTGTCTGCATCTGCTCAATCTGTGAACGGAACCTCATACTATCTTCCCAAAGCTGTGGCGAGATTCACCGTAAAAGTTGAAAAGAGCCAATACACGCCCGGAAAGTTTGCCCAATTTGCACGCCTCTATCTGAAAAAGAATGTGGAGCAAGAGAGCAAAACCATCTATCGGCTCATCGGTATAGAAATGATGCCGATGGCTGTACCCGACACAGCCAAGCACTTCACCCTCAATGTAGACAAAAAACGCAGCATCTTCAAGGTGAGCCGAGCCAACAATGGGCAGCTGCTTGCCATAAACGCAGAGGCAAAACCTGCTGAAATGATTACGCCCATCTTTACGCCGGCCCCCAAGCCAAAGCCCATCAATCCTAAGGATTTGATGTCAGAAGATATTCTCAACGCAAGCAGCAACGCCAAGATGGCGGAGCTGACCGCACGCGAAATCTACGATATTCGCGACAGTAGGAATCAGCTTAGCCGTGGCGAAGCCGACTTCATGCCTCAAGATGGTGCCCAGCTGCGGATGATGCTCGCCAATCTCGACAGGCAGGAACAGGGCTTGGCACAACTCTTTGAGGGAAGAGTGGAAAAAGATACAACATGGACCACCATAGACTATACCCCTACAGCAGAGGGACAAGAGGTTTTGTTCCGTCTGTCCAAACATCTGGGACTTGTGGACAACGATGACCTCGCAGGTGTTCCCTACTATATCAACGTGAAAGACAATCACACCGTAGCTGCCCCGTCTCCGTCTCCGGAAAACAAGAAGGAAGATAAAAACGACATTGGGTTACGTGTAAGTCAGCCAAGCAAAATTACCATAACCGTAGTCAATGGCGTTCAAACCATAGGTACATACGAAGTTTCTGCTCCGCAATTTGGCACCGTCGAGTCACTCAGTGGCGACTTGTTTGGCAAAAAACAGTCGTCGAAAATCATTCTCGACCCGCTCACAGGAAGTGTCAGGACCATTGAAGCCATGCCCATAGAATAAGTTTCACAAGACTGTCATAAGCTCAAACGCCATCACGATTCATGCGAAATCGTGATGGCGTTTAAGTTTCAGTTCATCCCCGCATCTTTCTTCATACAGCGCCTATTGGCTCGCATGCCGGTTCCCTACGGCAACATAGTGGGCTCAGTAGAAAATATAGAGCGTTATTTTGTTATAGAGCATAACTCCATTGGTACAATCAATGGTCATCTGTTCTTTTTTTTGGAGAGATAATGACCATGTGCAACACAGGGACGAACGGGAGGTGTGTCCACATTAAGATAGAGACAGTATATTTACCCACTTTGGGGTTTATCCTGATAAGGCCGTTCTTATCCCGAACACAGGTTTTGAAACTTCAGGAAAAGATAATTATATTGACAAAACGTCCTCTATATTTCGCGTATTTAAAAATAAATTTGCCATCGCTCGAAATATGCAAAAATTGAGAAGGTTTGTAAATACTTGACTGTCAGCGGTTTTTAAAAATCGGCCTTGTTTTTCCTATTTTTACACCTGCGATTGAGTATCTAACGACATGACGACAAGGCTACAACCGCAATGTGATAGAGGCTCTTCCGCGCTGCCGATAAGGCCTTACCATGCTATGAGAAGGCCTCAATCGCAGCATCCTTACAATTTTTAGGATTGTTCGACCCGTTTTTGAAGAAAAAACATAGTCCTTTTTGCGCTGGATGACTCGAAAATAATGATCAAAAAACGGTAATTATATATTATAAAATGAAGAGTGAGGAGTGAAGAATGAAGAAACACTTGGGGTGACGCCCCAACACCTTATGGCTATAATCAGTGGAAACGACAAAGAGAAGAGCAAAATCCTTGTAATGGCTGAAGCGTTGAAAAAAGTGGGATGAAGTATATGGACAGACTACATAATTCCTGTTAGGCATGTGTTAAAAGTCAATGGATATGGGGGACGACAGGCAAAGGTGAATGAGAAAAGCCAGTGTTTTAAGGAGTGGGAAACTTTAGTTAATTTATATTAAAACTATAATTAGTATCCAAACTATTCTTGTTATCCTAAAAAATTATATTACATTTATGTGTTTTTCTAGATAAACATATCTCGCTGGTGATATACAAACAAACCAGCAATGTATAATTAAAAACTATTAAAAATGAAAAATTTTGAAAAGATTAGTGCGCCTAAGTTCAGCGCTATGGATGTTGAGAAATTGAAATGATACTGATTCTTACTAATGACGGTGACCTAAGCTCTGATTTGGTTCAGGATTGGCTTCAATATTACAATCATCCATTTATCCGGGTTAACACTTATGACTTTATCAATAAGCGTATAAAGATTTCTTTAACTGGCTCTAAAATTCAATGCTTCTTCGAAGAGAATGAATTCCCTTTGGAAGGCATAGGTGCTGTTTGGTTTAGGAAATATGGTTTTTTCAGATGCTCTGATTCTTACAAGAAGATTTGTGAGACTAAGAAGCTTACTGAAGAACTCATCAACCATATTACGAAAGAATTCGGTAAGGTTATAGACTTCTTCAATTATGCTTTGAGAGACAGGAATTGGCTAACAGACCCAAAGTATATAAACATCAATAAATTCGATGTTCTCTATCAAGCTAGCAAGTGTGGCCTGAACATAGCTGACTCTTATATCATTAATTCTAAA
>CALKIW010000102.1 GCA_937995875.1 uncultured Bacteroidales bacterium
AATTTCTAAACATCATTATCAAAGTGGTTTCCGGATGGCCAATTATGAATTATGAATTGTGAATTATGAATTAAAAACCTCTTCCGCTTTGTTTCACCAGTTCCCTCACACTGTTCATCCACTCCTCATCGGCCATCAGATCCTCAATGTTCAGGTGCATACGGTAGCGCCAATAGTGACGGGGATTGGAAGGAATGTTGATGCGTTCGGCATCGGCATCCTCCAGGCGGATACGCTCATTGATGGCCAACCAGTCTTGAAGGCTAAGCACACAAAGCATACTTGGCGAGGCGAGCTGACGGGAAACCACATCTTGGGCCAACCATCCGGGTAATGGATGAGGAGCAGGACCGCCACGATAGAGCATCGAATTGTAATAGTCCTGCGTGCGTTCGTAGTTCTCGTCCCACCACTGGCGCAAAGTAGCCATATCGTGTGTGGAGAACGTGCAGACCGAACGATACGGATTGCCGGACAGATGTCCGAAGCGCACATGCGGGTCCTTAGGCATCGTCTGTATCTCAAGAGAGAGAATCCGAAGTTCGTTGATCACCCATGGCACACAGTCGGGCACCATTCCCAAATCTTCGGCACACACCAACATTCGGGTGGCTTCGACAAGTCTCGGCAACTTTTTCATCGCCTCACGATACCAGAACTGGTTGTTGCGGCGATAGAAATAGTCGTTGTAAAGACGGTTGAACGCCGCCTTGTCCTTGTCGTAGAGAGCCTCATAAGTGAAGTTGAACTGTGCCGATATTCGTGGATGGAACACGTGCTCATTGGTGGCATCGCGAACGAAGAGAACATTCGAGATCAGGGCATAGAGGCCGTCGCGCAGATTAAGTTCGTCTTGCACGGTCTCTTTTTCAAAAGCCTTCTCCACCTTCTTCTGCGTGTCAAACTCAGGTTTCATCACCCAAACGTCATCATGGGCATGGTTGAGATATTTATTTTTCACCTCCTCTGCCCGCTTCCCAAACACTCGGTCGAGAATCCAGTCGGTGATAAACGGCTCGCAGAAATGCTGCTCGTTGAACGGCAAACCGTATCCCTCGATTTCCTCGCGAGACATGCCCAGTGCCGGCTGGAAATGGCCCAGCAGACCATGAACGGCATTGCCGGGGATCTGCCAGATGCGGAAGAAGCCCAACACGTGATCAATGCGGTAGGCATCGAAGAATTTGGCCATGTTTTGGAAACGGCGCACCCACCACAGGCAACCGTCCTTGAGCATCTCCTCCCAATTATAGGTGGGGAAGCCCCAGTTCTGTCCGTTCACCGAGAAGTCATCGGGTGGAGCCCCCGCCTGTCCGTTCAGGTTGAAGTATTTCGGCTCCATCCACACGTCACATCCGTAGCGATTGACCCCGATTGGGATGTCTCCCTTGAGGATGACATGGCGACGACGTGCGTAGTCGTGAACGTCTTTGAGCTGCGAACTCAATATATACTGCACGAAATACCAGAATTCCACCTCTTTATACGCCTTGTTACGAGGGTTAGAAAGGGTCTTGCGGTCGGCCTCATTCCATGTGTTATGGTCGGGCCACTGAGAGAAATCTGCCGTGCCGTAGTTGTCGCGAAGCGTTGAATACTGTGCATAGGGTACCAGCCACTGTTCGTTCTCAGCAAAGAATTCCTTGAACTGACGGGTGCCCATCATTGTCTTACCCTCCTGCTCAAACAGCAGATGCAGATAATCTATCTTGGCCTTGTTCACACGCTCGTAGTCTATCTGAGGCAACTGGTTGAGTTGTTCGCGCAGGGCTGCAAAGTCGCTATGCTTCTTGCCGTCCTTGAGTTTTGGCAACTGGTTGAGGTCGGCATATTGCGGATGCAGTGCAAACACACTGATACAACTATAGGGATAAGAGTCGGTCCAAGTGTGGGTGATGGTCGTGTCGTTGATGGGAAGTATCTGGAGAACGCGCTGTCCGCTACGCTCCACATAATCCACCATCTTGCGCAAATCGCCAAAATCACCGATACCGAAGCTGGTCTTCGACCGCAGGGAGAACACGGGAACGAGCGTTCCGGCCAACTTTTCATTGCACAGTGGGAAGAATGCTTGATCCAGATGGTACACAACGACGTCTCCATCTTGCATGGAGGGCAATTCCACGATACGATTCAGCCCCGTCTCCCACATGGGTGTGGCATCGGCATCCTTGCTCAACGCCACAAACTTGAACTCCATACGACCGTCCTCGAAGGTCGAGGCGTCGAGGTTGGTTACCCACTCGTTGATGTTGTGTTCAACCATACTGACGGACTGCAAAGTTTCCCAGTCGCCCAGAGCCTTACCTTGCCCGATGAGCACCAAACGCTCACCCTCGCGCAGCTGAGGCGCACGAACGACCAGGCGCACGGTCCTCGCATAATTCGAGGGGGGCAGAAACTCCGGTTTGCGACGATTGACGCACTCGCTGAAGGCCGAACTGTAGAGATAGGCGTCCTCCGGAATGTCAGTCCAGCGGTCGTATAACGTATAGTCGGATGCTTTGTGTGCGTTGAGTTCCAAACGATGCGTCAGCGTCATCCATTCATGTCTTTCGCTGCCCCCCGTGTATTCCGCACTGTAGTAATAGTTCAGTACATCGCAATCACCGGAAAACTGCCACTGGAAACTCCACCGCAGTCCATCCACCGTACTCATTCTATGCTTCTTGACAGTACCGTCTTCTATCAGATTCAGCATAATATCTTCGCCGAATCTGGTTTGGTAATCCACATTAAATACTAAATTCATGTTTTTAGGCTTTTATTTGTCAAAGATAAAAAAATAAACAGTAGCTGCGTTGTCCGATAAACATATAACAGATCAAAAAATTGCGCAAACGATTGCACACGCATTCTCTATAATTATCACTTTATAGCAACCTCATTCAATCCACCCTTGTCCTCCGGCTCCAAAGAAACCTTATATTTGTAAAAACCGTTTACTGTTTTTCGGTGATAATTTTCAGAGCATCCGGAGCAAAAAGGGCTATGTTTCTGCCCCCGTTATTCCCTCGCCCAACCCGAAAACAGCCCGGTTTGTATGTTCCGTATTCCGTCCTGTCGTGGCGGAGGCTTAACGGCGGTATGGTTAAGGCCTAACCGCAGCATGACTAAGCCGCATCCGCAGGGCGGTTGAGCCGTTCTCGCACTGCCATTCGATATGCAACCACGAAGAAACAAACAGGGAACGCAAAGGCGTATTTACAGAATGCGCTGATTATCAACAAACTACGAATTGGGCGAATTTTGCGAATTTTCGGACGGGAACAATATTATTTTTGAAATAAGCGAAGCATTTGGAGGTGTTTGTAAAGAAAGTTACATCTTCTTTTACCCCCATTCCTCGAAGCAGAATGAGGCAGCGATGATTGAACCCTGCGTTGCCACAAACGCATTGTTCAAAGATAAACAATGGCCGTGACGCCCTGTGCACCTACACCGACGCTGTACCGGCTGTGTTCGCCGGTGATCTTGTCGCCCAGCCAATAGCCTAAAATCGTTCCCCCAACACCTATTGCAGCTCCCGCGACCACATCCTGCCAGTGATGTCGGTTGCGCGCCACGCGGTCTATGGCAACACCCGTAGCCACAGCATAGCCGGCCACGCTAATCCATGGAGAAACCTGCCTGAACTCCTTGTCGAGTATCGTGGCACCAGCAAAAGCTATAGAGGTGTGGCCGGAGGGAAACGAGCGGCGGTCGGTGTGGTCGGGACGACGCTCGTGGACGGTATGTTTCATAGCCCAAGTGGCGGTGGCGGTGAGGGCCAGAGATGCACCACTATTGACCGCAAACCGCTTCCACGAGCTTGCACTCTGCACGCCACACGCTTTCAGCGTGAAAGCTGAGGCTATGGGAACAAAGCGCAACCAGTCGTCCACGCCGTCGCCGTGATAGGGCTTTTGCGCATGGGCCGAGATGGCCGCAGCGCAAAAGCCGACCACGAGCAATGACTTGATGCTCATGCCTTGACATCTTTAATAAGAGGCACCGCCAAGGCTCCTAACACCAAACTGACGCCGGCCACAATCATCATGTGGCTCTGCACGCTGCCCACCATGCCGAGAATGACTCCTCCGATAGACGCGGCCACAATTTGGGGAATACAGATGGTACCATTGAACAGACCGAGATAGGCTCCCATGTGACCGTAGCCCTGCAGGGCATTGGTGACGAAGGTGAAGGGCATGGCCAGCATGGCAGCCCACGCACAACCAATAAGCATGAAAGGAATGAACAGCAGATACTGGTCGTGGACAAAGGCGCACGACACGAAGCCCACACCGCCCAGCAGCAGAGAAGCGGCATAGGCCAGTTTCCTGTTGGTGAACTTAGGCAATATCGGTGCCCAGATGACGGAGCCGATGGCTTGTACGGCAAAGAGAATGCCTACCCAGTTGCCTGCTGTTTGATAGCCCTCGCTCGTCACATCTGTTGTTCCCCACACATTGGCGGCTACCGTGCCGTTGGTGTAGGTCCACATGTACATGAACGCAAACCAACAGAAAAACTGTACGAGTCCGACTTTCCAGAATGCGGAAGGTGCATTTTTCAAGAGAACAAGCCAGTTCCCACTGCCCTTATGTTCTTCCTTCTCGTCGGTTTTTGCACCATTATATTTCTCATATTCCACAGGGTCCCACTCTTTCACCTTGCTCACCGTATAGAGGACACAGAGAATGAGAATGGCGGCACCTACATAGAAGCTGTAGATCACGGAGTCGGGGACGGTGCCCTTGGGTGCCGTATTGGCGATGCCGATAAAAGCAAAGAAGAACGGGAAGACAAACCCTACCAGCGATCCGGCATTGCACAGAAAACTCTGGATGGAATAAGCGGTGGCTTTTTGTTTCTCGTTTACCATATCGCCCACTAACATCTTGAACGGTTGCATGGCCATATTAATAGAGGTGTCAAGAAACATCAGGGCGACAAGTCCGAATATCATGGCTGTAGACACGGCCATGCCAAACGAGCCGGCATTGGGCAGCAGGCACATCACCAACACGGCAACCGCCGCTCCCAAAAACAGATAAGGGATGCGCCGTCCCCAGCGCGTCCACGTCTTGTCGGAACAGGTGCCCACAATGGGTTGCACGATAATTCCCATCAAGGGGGGTAAAATCCAGAAGTAACTCAGACTGTGAGGATCGGCGCCCAAAGTGGCGAAGATTCTCGAAATGTTGGCACTCTGCAGGGCGTACGCAATCTGTACGCCAAAGAATCCGAAACTCAGATTCCACAGTCCCCAGAAGGACTGATCGGGCTTTTTTAATTCAGAATTCATAATTCAAAATTCATAATTAGGCTCACGCGCTGACAATTCAGAATTCAAAATTCATAATTCATAATTAGGCTCACGCGCTGGCAATTCAGAATTCAAAATTAAAAATTCAGAATTTAGCCGGCGCATTGGCAAATTATAATTCAAATTTCAGAATTGGCTGGCGCATTATCATTTTATATATTTTAGTTAAAATTATAGCGACGTTGTGAGATTGTCATACGGTTTTATTTGGATTTATTTTCTTTTAAAGTTGATTTCACGATAGACATCAGCAATTTACACAATTCTATGCAATCATACTGCAAACTTTCATATTCTTTAAGAGAAAGATAATCTACATTCATCAGCAGTTCTAACCAATATTGTGTTTCGTTGGCCTCACGCAACGAGATACTCATTTTAGCCCGAAAGTCAGCACGACTCTGTCCTCTCAGTGCCTCACGGACATTGGCTCCGATACTCGTACCACTTTTCAATATCTGGCTTGCCAAATCATACTCTTGATATTTTTCTCTTAAATAACGAGCAAGATTAACACAACGGACAGCAAAATTCATGCTCTTCACCGCAACAACATTTTCGTTTATATCCTTCATCCGACAATAGAAAGTTATATTATAAGAGGTAATTACATTGATAATTCTCTCTTAGTTAGTGTGCGAGAATAACATCGTGAATCAAAAGATTAATAATCATCATAGCATCAATATCTTCTTTAACCGCCTTCATCCCGCAGGATAATCTTGAATCACGAGAGTTGAACGTATTGACAACCCCCTTTGGATAATGTGCGAGAATAACATCGTGAATCAAAAGATTAATAATTTTCATAGCATCAATATTTTCCCTTGTAACCTTCATCCCGCAGGATAATTTTGAATCACGAGCATTGAACGTATTGGCAAACCCCTTTGGATAATGTGCGAGAATAACATCGTGAATCAAAAGATTAATAATCATCATAGCATCAATATCTTCTTTAACCGCCTTCATCCCGCAGGATAATTTTGAATTATGAATTATGAATTATGAATTACCTCGTTGTCCCCCTTATCACAAGTCTTGTTCTCACCACCTTCTTCTCCACCTTATCCATTGGCGACAGCCCTTCGACCTTGTTGATAAGGATATTAGCGGCCTCCTCGCCCACCTGCACACCACGCTGCTCTACCGTTGTGAGCATCGGGTCGCACGCCACGGCACGCTGACCGTTGGTGAATCCGCAAATCGAAATATCGTCGGGAACACGATACCCCATACGCTTGACCGTATAAAGAATACCTATAGCCGTATCGTCGTTCACGGCAAAAAAAGCATCAGGAACGTCGCCCTGAGCAAGCAAATCAGGAGTAATTGCCTCGGCATCCGCACGGTTGTCACAGATACGAAAGAAACGGCTTTCGGGCTGCAACCCATGTCGGAGCAAGGCATCCCGATAACCATTGTAACGGTTTTTTGAGATTTCGAGCGTCATCGGCGACCCGTAGAAGGCGATGCGGCGACACCCACTGTTGATAAGATGGGTAACAGCATTGAACGCCCCCTGATAGTCGTCCACCACCACTCTGCTGCAATCAATTCCGGTGCAAATACGGTCGTAGAATACCAAGGGCATATCATGCTCCATGAGTTTTTGGAAATGGTCGTAGCGCTGTGTATCCTTTGCCTGTGAAACAATAACGCCACACACCTTATGTTCAAAGAATCGCTCGCAAAGCAACACCTCTTTGTTGTATTGCTCGGAGCTTTGTCCCACCATCACGATATAACCCCGCGACATGGCTTCCTGTTCGATACCGCTCAGAATCGAAGAAAAATAAAAGTGCGTAAATTGAGGGAGGATAACCCCTATGATTTTCAAAGGCTTTACACGATTGCTGCGCAAACCCTCCGCTAACAGGTTGGGAGTGTAATTATGTTCGCGCGCGTAAGTCCGAATCATCTCACGTCGTGCCTCACTGATGCGCGGACTGTCTTTCAATGCACGCGAGACCGTAGCCACAGACACTCCAAGCGCCTCGGCTATATCCTTCATCGTTATCGGTGTAGATCGTTTCATGTTTCATCATTAGGCTTTGATGCAGAGCTTGCAGATGATACAAAGTTGCCCCTTTGTTGCACAAACTCCAACTCTATATTGCAAATATAAGCAATTATATCATAACATAGCCTATACGAAAAGCAAACGTTTGCATTTCATTGCGCAATCGTTTGCACAGTTATATCATCAAATTTAATGTTAAAAAACATCGAAGTCTCTAAAATAAACCTATTTTTGCAATATCAAACGGCGTGAACAGTGTCTCTCACCACTATAGGATCTACAATCTACCTAATATGAAAGACAAAGATGCGTGGTTGAGATGCAAGCCTAAAGAAAAATATACCATTTTATATAGATATAAACTTAAAAACCAAAAATGATGAAGCAGAAAAAATTTACTGTGTCTCATAGGGCACTCACACTATTATGTGGGTTAGCCTTTGCAGCAGTCTCTTTTGCACAGCAAGTGGTTGTCAAAGGGCACGTCAAAGATGCAACCGGCGAGCCAATCATCGGAGCAACCGTTCGGGCCAATGGCCAAGAAGGCGGTGCAGTGACAGACATCAACGGCAACTTCACCCTGAATGTGCCTGCGGGTACCATCATCTCCGTTTCTTATATCGGATTTGAGGAAGCCAAAGCAACGGCAAGCAGCGACGTGGTGATTACATTGCAAGAAGAGAACAAGTCTCTTAACGAAGTGGTGGTTATCGGTTATGGCCGCGCCAAGAAGTCAGACCTTACCGGGTCGGTTACCGCCATCAAGCCCGATGAGCTGAATCACGGATTGCAGACCAATGCGCAAGACATGATTCAGGGCAAGATTGCCGGTGTAAGTATCATTTCGAATGATGGTGTGCCGGGTGGCGGTGCCACAATCAGAATTCGTGGTGGCTCGTCTCTGAATGCCAGCAACGACCCTCTGATTGTGATCGACGGTCTGGCCATGGACACCTACGGCGTACAGGGACTGGCCAACCCGTTGAGTATGGTCAATCCTAACGATATTGAGAGCTTCACCGTATTGAAAGATGCTTCGGCAACAGCCATCTATGGATCACGTGCTTCCAACGGTGTGATTATCATCACCACCAAGAAAGGACGTAAGGGAGCCAAGCCGTCTGTAAGCTACAACGGCAACGTATCCTTTGCAACGAACAAGAGCACCATCGACGTGATGAACGGTCCGCAGTTCATGGAGTATGTCAAGGGACTTTATGGAGAAGACAGCGAGGCCTACAGCAAGTTGGGCTATCTCGATGCCGAGGGCAACAGACAATACGCCAACACCGACTGGCAGAACGAGATTATGCGTACCGGTGTCTCTACCGACCACAACGTCACCGTCAGTGGAGGATTTGGCAATATGCCCTATCGTGTGAGCATGGGTTACACCCAGAACAACGGTATCGTGAAGACATCTAAGTTTGAACGCTACACGGCCAGTGTGAACCTCTCGCCTTCGTTCTTCAAGAATGAGGAGACCGGGGAAGACCGGTTGAAGGTGAACTTCAATGCCAAGGGTATGTTGGCCAAGAACCGATATGCCGATGGTGATGTCATCGGGGCTGCCATTTATATGGATCCCACAAAGCCGGTAAGGGCCAACAACGACATCTACAACAAATTCTTTGGCGGATACGGCCAGTGGTATTCGGCTTCCGAATATGCAGATCCCGAATGGAAGTACACCAATAACCGTAACGCTACACAAAACCCTGTGGCTACGTTGAACAACCAGAACGACCGCGCACTCTCGCGTACACTGCTTGGCAACATCGAGATTGATTATGCTATCCACGGATTTGAGGACCTCCACCTGCACGTTAATGCCGGACTCGACCTCTCCAACGGCTCGCAGACCAAAGACATCAGCAAATACTCTACATCCAACAACTACTACGGATGGTGGGGCAAGAACTGGAAGGATACCTACAATCAGCAGCTCTCCATATTCGCACAGTATATGAAGGACTTTGCCGAGATACACCATTTTGATGTTATGGCCGGTCATGAATTCCAGAAATTCCATCAGGAGACCGACTGGAACGGCTATGGACTTTATCCCTCGACCAACACCGAACACCCCGGCGAGCACTTCAACGCTCCCGCCGAAGGTCAGGTAACAAAATACAAGAGCGAGAATGCGCTTGAGTCTTGGTTCGGTCGTATAAACTACACACTGCTCGATCGCTATATGTTTACCTTCACCATGCGTGCCGACGGTAGTTCGCGCTTTAACTGGCTACCGGCTGCCGACAACCAGCAGTGGGGCTATTTCCCATCGGCAGCGTTCGCCTGGCGTATCAACGAGGAGCCTTTCCTCCGCAACGTGAAAGCCATCAACGACTTCAAGCTCCGTCTCGGATGGGGTATCACCGGTCAGCAGGAGGGAATCGGCGACTACACCTACATTCCGACCTATACGCCCAACCAGAACAGCCATGCGCTCTATCCCCTACTGGGCAATGGGGAAACTTATCGCCCCGATGCATACAACAACCAGCTGACATGGGAGAAAACCACTACTTACAATGCCGGTATTGACCTTTCATTGCTCAACGACCGCTTGGTATTCAACCTCGACTGGTACTATCGCAAGACCAAGGATTTGCTCAACGACGTATATGTTTCTGCCGGATCCAACTTCTCGAATGTGGTGAAGAGCAACATCGGAAGCCTGCACAACACCGGTTTCGAGTTCGCTACCACCGTTCGCCCCATTGTCAACAAAGACTGGCGTTGGGAAGTGACCTACAACTTCACTTACAACAAGAACAAAATCGACGAACTTATCACCGGCGAAGGCCCCAACTACTATGTAGAGACGGGCGGTATATCCAGTGGTACGGGTCAGAACATTCAAGGTCACCACGTGGGTAATGCCACAAGTGCATTCTACGTTTATCAGCAGGTTTACGACAGCAAAGGCAAGCCAATCCCCAACACTTATGTGGACCGCAACGGCAACGGTTACATTGATACCGGAGACCGCTACTTCTATTACAAGCCGGCTCCCGACGTAACAATGGGTTTGGGATCAAAATTGCAGTATAAGAACTGGGACTTCAGCTTCTCTGCACGCGCAAGCCTTGGCAACTATGTTTACAACAACGTTCTATCCGGTATGCAAAACGTTGGTACGGGTAGCATTTACTCTTTGGGTTACCTGCAAAACCGTTCACTTGACGCAGTTAAGCAGGGATTCACCAATCCGCTGACCAACCAGCTGCTGTCCGACTATTATGTGCAAGACGCTTCATTCCTGAAGCTCGACAACATCTCGTTGGGATACAGCTTCAGCAACCTCTTGGGTGCCAAGATCAGTGGTCGCGCGTATGCTACCGTTCAAAACGTATTCACCATTACCAAGTATGACGGACTGGATCCGGAAGTGTCAGGAGGTATTGACAACAATTTCTACCCACGTCCATTCCAAACCATACTCGGATTGAACCTCAATTTCTAATTTCTCAAACATAGATTAACATGAAACTAAAATATATATTGTCATCCGTAGCTTTTGCAGCCGTTGCCTTTGGCTTCAACGCCTGCACCAACGAGCTTCATGTGGACAACATCAATCCGCAGCAAAAGTCTACATTCAAAGATGTCGAGATTTTCAATAAGGTGTATGCCAACCTAGTGCTCACAGGTCAGACCGGCCCCGATGGAAGCGGTGATATCGCCAACATAGACGAGGGTACGTCCAACATGCTTCGCCAGCTCTGGAATGCCAATGAGCTGACCACCGACGAGGCACACTGTATCTGGGGAGACCCCGGTATTCCCGAATTCAACCACAACGCATGGGGCGACTCGCACCCAATGCTCAACGCGCTCTACTATCGACTGATGTTCGGAGTAACCATCTCCAACTTCTTCCTCGATAATGCCGCCGCCGACACTCCGGAGCACGCCACCATGCGTGCCGAGGTGAGATTCCTGCGTGCGCTCTACTATTATTACATGATGGACCTCTACGGCAACCCTCCTTTCATCGACCACGTGTCTGCCGAAAAGCCCGTACAGTACACCCGTGCACAGATCTTCGAGTGGATAGAGCATGAACTGAAAGCCGTTATCGGTGAGGTAGCAGAAGACAACACAGACATCCTCGCAGATGCCGCACCTTCCTATGGACGCGTCGGTAAGACTGCAGCCCGCCTGCTGTTGGCCCGCCTCTATCTCAATGCAGAGGTATATACCGGCAAAGCCCGCTGGGCTGAGGCCAAGAGTTACGCTCAAAGCGTGATGAAAGACGGCAACTTCGGGCTCTGCACCACAGGCAAGAATGGCTATTCTGCCTATCAGCTCCTCTTCATGGGCGACAACGACACCAATGGTGCACAGAAGGAAATCATCCTTCCGGCAATTCACGATGGCGAGACCACACAGACCTGGGGCGGCTGCCTCTTTCTCATCGCTGCGTCGGTAAACGACGCTTTGGTAGAGCAATATCCCACCGGCACATCCGAGAAATGGGGTGGTAACACTGCTCGCCTGCAGTTTGTGCAAAAGTTCTTCCCCAACAACGATGCTCCTTCCGGTATTCCCACCGAGGTGGCTGCTGCTGCCGGCGACAACCGTGCCCTGTTCTACACCATAGGACACTCAAGCACACTTGAAGACGAGACCAACTTTGCCAATTCCGGCTATGCCTACGTGAAGTTTCTCGCTAAACGTTCCGATGGTGCCTCTACCCGTCATACACTGTATGTCGATACCGACTTCCCACTACTCCGTACGGCCGAAGCCTATCTCACCTTTGCCGAAGCCGACGCGCGTCTCAACGGTGGTCAGTGCACCGCCGAAGGCCTTGAAGCTATCAAAGCCATCCGCAGTCGTGCCAATGCAACAACCAATTTTACCCAGTTCAATCTGGCAAAGATTGAGGACGAGTGGAGCCGCGAGTTCGGCTTCGAGGGACGTCGTCGCATGGATTTGATTCGTTTCAACCATTTTGGCGGACAGAACGAATACAAATGGGAATATATGGGCGGTGTTGCCTCAGGTGCAAGTTTCGACGCACACCTCAACATCTTCGCTATTCCTACGCAGGATATCAATGCAAACGGAAACCTCAAGCAGAATCCTAAGTATTAATTTCAAATCGCGAAAAGAGAAGCGGGCGTGCTACGGCCCGACCCGTTTCTCACCTGAAACCACAATAATAAAAGAAATCAGATTATGAAAAAAATAAGCATTTTGGCGACTCTGCTGGTCGGTGCTCTTGTTTTCGCATCCTGCGAGACCGACCGCGACGACAACCCCGTGATGCAGTCGCCTACAGAATTTACACTGAACAACATTTCTTTTGGTGAGACACCGATAGACTTGGCCAGCAGCAATACTGTTGAATTGGTAGCTGCCAACCAACCGGACTACGGATTTCCCACCGACGTGACTTATAGCGCGCAAATCTCTCTCGACCAGAAATGGCAAGACTCCGCATCGGTTTATACCATCGACGGATCGACCAAGAATCTCGTGTACAACATTCCGGCTACGGAAATAGACAAGGGCATCATGATTCTCGGCAAATATGAAAACGCAGAAGACCTCAACACCAACGACCCCATGGCTGTTTACGTGCGCATGTCTGCCAAGCCCACAAACATGGGCAGCGAATACACCATCTACTCCAACGTTCAGAAAATCAACGTCTATCCTTACTTCATGACGCTGAAACCCGCTGAACCGGACTACTGGTTCCTCATCGGCGCAAACATTGGCGACGGCAACTGGACCAACGGTAAAGATGGTGCTGCCTATCTCTCGCACTTCCCGTTGGGTCTCATCAAAGACGGCACATACGATGCCAAGACCGGCAAGGGAGAATTTGAGACAACCTTCTATTTGGCCGAAGACGGCGAGGCTAAGCTCAAGCACTACACCGACAGCTGGGACTTCCAGTGGGGATGGGACGGCAGCAAGGCCGTTCTCAACGACGGTGGCGCCGGCAACTTCTCGCCGACCGACGGTGCAGGCTTCTATACCATCCACTACAACTCTGCCGCAGAGACGGTGACTTTCACCAAGGCCGAGAAGCAAGACTATCCTACTTACACCTCGATAGGCCTTATCGGTATAGGCAAAGACTGGGACAACGACATCGAGATGACTCCTGCCGCCGGTGCCGGTGCCAACAACCACTTGTGGACCGCACAGGTAACCATTGAGGGCGAAGGCGAGGTGTTCAAGTTCCGTGCAGATCATAGCTGGGATACCAGCTGGGGTTACGGAGCAGAAGCCGGAGACGTGAGCCTCTACGGATTCAGCACCGACGGTGGCAATGATATCGGTATCGAGCCGGGCAATTACACTATCTATTTCAATGATATAGACGGATTCTTCCGCATTGTTCCTGTAGGCGACAAGCATAAGCCAGACGGTGCCACTGAGTAATGAAGAATGAAAAGTGAAGAATGATAAATAATTAAAAAAGAAATCATCATGAAACTTAAATCATATATTATAGCAGGTATGGCAGCAATGATGCTGTCGGCCTGCAACGAAGACTTCGGCGATTGGGTTATACCCGCAGGCAACGAACAGGCTGCCATCCACAGCTTTGGAGACGGCTCTGTATCGGCAGCAGACCCCATCATGTTCGCAGACCTTGCAGAAGATGTTGCAGCGGTAAAAGTGGCCAATATCACGGCTCCCAAGGCCGACTCTGTTTTTGCCACCTCTTATCAAATACAGTTGGGCAAAGACCTCCACGAACTCATGGCCGACGGTATGATGTCGAGAACGGAATTGGAAAACTACGTGCTTGCCACTTTCGGTCCCCGTCCCGTAGAGCGCGAACTGACTGCTAACGTCATCGCCACCGTGAGCAACGGCAAAACGGCGACACGCTACACGAATCCGCTGACCATCAAGGCCACGCCCAAGGCACCGTTCATCGACGCAGCCTACTATTTGGCCGGCGACATGACCGGCTGGGATGCCGAATCGGCTGTTGCCTTTGCCCACAGTGGTAAGGACGTTTACGAGGATCCTGTCTTCACTATCGTTGTCAAGACCACCGAGGCCGACCAGTATTGGAAGATCATCCCGAAGACCAATTACGACGGCGAATTCTGGGCCGAAGGTGAGAAGGGTGTTGTAGGCGTAGCCAACGACGGCGACGATGCTCCGTCGGGCAGTCTCACCACCAACAAACCGGGCGCAGGCAAGATTGCCAATGCCGGATACCACAAAATCACCATCAACATGATGGAATACACCTATACCGTTGAAGACCTCAACTTTGCTGAATTTATCTATGAGGTGGGCAACAATACCAGCTGGGCTGACCACCCCTACGCCATGTACGGCCCCAATTTCGACGGCAAGTATTACGGTGCGTTCTATCTCGACGGCGATTTCAAGTTCAAGCCCAACGGTGGCGGAGACTGGGACGGCGACTGGGAATACAACGGAGAGGGCAAGCTCACGGCAGACGGCAGCGAGAACATCCCTGCCCCTGAGACGGGCTTCTACTTCGTAACCGTAGACCTCGCATCCATGTCCTACACGCTGAAACCCTTTGAAGGGATGCACGTGGTGGGCGATGCCCTCGTCGGCAACGCTGACCAATGGGGTGCTGGCGTCACCATGACATGGAACGCTACCAACAAGACATGGGAAGCCAAGGGCGTGAAGCTCGAAGCCGGCAAGACCATCAAGTTCAAGGATGAAGACGACAGCTGGAGTGGTGTGAACCTCGGCGGCACGCTCGACAAGCTCATTCAGGGAAGCATGGACAACATTCCCGTTGCCCAGTCGGGTACCTTCGACATCATCCTCCACTTGGAGAACACAGACCGTGCCCCCTACGCTGAACTGATAGCGAAATAAAAGACATACTCACAATAACCTATAATCGCATCTTCAATAGGTAGTCATTCTAAATAAAATGACGTTTCAAGGCGACACTCATCATTGGGTGTCGCCTTTTTATACTTTGCTGTCATTTCAAATGCTCACCCATCCAAGAAAAGCCACATTCCCGGCTGATATGTATTTTATAACCGGATAACCCAATCCGGACTTTTCTCTGTGTAAACAATAAATACCATTTTCGAGTGATTATTTTCTTTACATTCAGCGCAAAAAGGGCTATGTTTCTGCCGTCGTCAGCTATTCGCAAAATGTAAAAACAGCCCTCTTTTTGCGTTTTTCATACCACCGTATCATGGCGGAGCCTTAACGGCGGTACGGTTAAGCCTTATCGGCATTGCGGTTAAGCCTCAGCCACAATGCATTTAAAGCCTTTCCGCGATGCCATTCGATATGCAACCGCAAACGACAAGGCGGGGACAAAAAAGGGTCTCAATGGAATTGATTGATTATCAGCAAACTACGAGTTTCGCGAATTTCGCGAATTTCAGGACGGAAGCAAAATTGTTTTGAAATAAGCGAATTTTACAGGGGTGTT
>CALKIW010000103.1 GCA_937995875.1 uncultured Bacteroidales bacterium
GCGCAGGCAGCGGTGGAAGAGTAAAGCGCAATAAGTTAATATACAGGCAATTAGGCTGTAATTCCTTGGTAAAACAAGGGTTACAGCCTAATTTCGTAAAGGGACAGATGTGCATTTGTACACACTTTCCGTGTACTTTTGAATGCTGAAACTTACCAAAACTTACACCATAGGAGACAGGGCGACTTACCACAGACTTACCAACAATATGAAAGAATTTATAAACGACAGACGATTATGGCAATATTCAAGGCAGTAGTCAGGAGACCACGCAAGGATGGCTTCTGGCAGGTGTACATCCGTGTGGGTGTAGGTGTGAAAGTCGGCTATATCACGACCGACAAATATGTAACGAGTAAAGGGTTGAGCAAGACGAACGAGATAACAGACCCGTATGTCCTGCAATACTGCTCCAGTCTCATCATCGAATACAACGATAAACTGAACAGGAAAGACACGGCGAGATGGACTGTGAGGCAGATACTGGAGTATCTCCGCACGGCTGATACCGAGTTATGCTTCAGCGAATATGCACGGCTGCACATCGACCGTATGATTGACCGTGGGCAGGAACGCAACGCACGCAACTACCAGTTGGCTCTCCAGCATCTGGAGCGTTTCTGCGGAACAACGGAAGTGATGTTTGACGAATTGACCTCTCCCACAGTGAACAGGTGGATACAGACTTTGGAACAGACGAAACGAGCCAAGGAGATGTACCCGGTGTGCATGAGGCAGGTGTTCAGGGCTGCCGTCATGGAATACAACGACTATGACAATGGGCTTATCCGTATCAAGACCAATCCGTGGGCGAAAGTGAAGATACCATCGGCGGATAAGACGGAGAAACTTGCCATCAGCCCGGAGTTATGCCGTGAGTTCTTCTCCGCTCCACTCCCTGAAAGCAAGATGAAAAGCCCTTTGCCGGAGTTCGGGCGTGATGTGGCTAAGATGATTTTGTGCCTCGCCGGTATCAATACCGTGGACCTCTATGAGTTGAGGAAAGAGGATTACAGAGATGGCTGTATCTGCTATCACAGGGCGAAGACACGCAGGATAAGGCGTGATGAGGCTTACATTGAAATGCGAGTGGAGCCGATTTTGCTGCCGTTGTTTGAGAAATACAAGGCTGATGAAAGCGACCCATACCTGTTCAACTTCCACACACGCATGACTTCAAGCGACAGTTTTAATGCTAATGTGAACACAGGACTTCGCAAGGTGTGTGAGAGCATGGGCATGCCAAAGGAAGATTGGTTTTCCGCCTACACCTTTCGCCACACATGGGGCACGGTGGCACAGAATGATTGTAGCGCAAGTATCGACGAGGTGGCTTTTGCCATGAACCACAGCAACGGCCATGCTATCACACGAGGATATATCAAGATTGACTTCTCACCGGCATGGGAACTCAACAAAAAGGTGATTGATTTTATTTTCTTCTCCACAGCCAAGAGCAAGCAAGGCATGGCGCATGGTTTAGACGAAACAAAGAACGCCCTATTCAGGATTGCACCAAAGTACATGATATACGCAAGGGCATATTTTCGTGGGCAGATGCTGGCTGAAGTGTCGGATGTCGGTTTCTCAAACATCGATGAGGTTATCTCCCATCTTGTTCTGCAGTTGCCGGACACAATCCCGGAGCGGTGTGCGGTGCAGTTCCGCATCAAGAATGTGGACACCGACCGTGAAGCGGTATATGAGCGGACAAAAGGCAAAGGCTTCTGACTGCCTTTTTCATGCCCGATTTGCAAAGTGCAGGTCGGGCTTTTTTATACCACCTCGTTAAATGTTAAGAAACGAAAAAAGAGAAAAATCCCTCGCGCGCACGTGTGTACGCGTCGTCGACGAATATATTCCATTATTATGTTATTTATGAGTGTAACGAATAAATAATATAATATTCCTTATTCCATTACGCGCGCGCACGAGCTTGACTTTTGCTTCCCCGAAAAAAACACTTTGGTTGCCTTTTGGTTGAACTTTGCTACCCTTTTGGTTGGTGTTTGGTTGGTGTTTGGTTGGTGTTTGGTTGGTGTTTGGTTGGTGTTTGGTTG
>CALKIW010000104.1 GCA_937995875.1 uncultured Bacteroidales bacterium
TACATATTTATCTTTCGTTAATTGGTGTATAACTTTTCTGGTCTAAGATGTTCTTATAGGCCGGACGGATAATTCTTCTGCTATCAAAGTTGAGTTCTTCAATCCGGTGGGCCATCCAACCCACTATACGAGCCATAGCAAATATCGGTGTATAGATTTCCTGCGGCAGACCAATCATCTCGTAGATAAAGCCACTATAGAAGTCGAGATTAGCACAGATTGGCTTGTTTGTTTTTCGGAAAGCGGTTACACATTTGATACCTTCCTGCTCTATAAGTTTCAAGAATTCGTATTCATCCTCCCTACCTTTTTCCTTAGCCAGTTCGCCTGCCATACGTTTAAGTTCCACTGCACGAGGGTCACTCATGGTGTAAACGGCATGACCGATACCATATATCAAGCCCGACTTGTCGTAGGCCTCCTTGTTAAGCATACGGTTGAGATAGGTGTCAATCTCGTCTATGTTGTTCCAATCCTTAATGGTTTCTTTTAAATGGTGGAACATTGATATAACCTTGATGTTGGCTCCTCCGTGCAAGGGCCCCTTCAGAGAGCCGATGCCCGCTGCTATGCTTGAATAGGTGTCGGTACGGGTAGACGAGGTGACGCGCACCGTGAAGGTAGAGTTGTTACCACCGCCGTGCTCTGCCTGGATAATCAGCAACAGGTCGAGCATACGTGCATCCAGTTCCGTATAATTATCGTCTTTCAACATATAAAGGAAGTTTTCCGCTATCGTTTTGTTCTCGCGGGGATGGCGTATATTGAGACTCTGCCCATGAACGGTGTGACGATAGATGTTGTAGGCATAGGCTATAACCGTTGGGAAACGAGCTATGAGTTCTATAGCCTGACGCATCAGGTTGTCGCGGGATATGTCATCGGGGTTGGGATCGAAAGTGTACATCTCCAACACGCATCGTGAGAGAATGTTCATAATGTCGGTGCCCTCAAGGTCTATAATATGTACTATGGTGCGATGGTCGAGCGGCATGTTCTCATTGATGAGTTCACGAAAGGCGTGAAGTTCTTCCTTATCCGGCAACTCGCCCGACAACAGCAAATAGGCCACTTCTTCAAAACCAAAGCGTTTCTCTGTCAGCAACGGCGACACCAAGTCGTCCAACTCATATCCGCGATAGAAAAGCTGTCCGGGACAAGCTTTGAGCTTACCGTCTGCATCGCGTTCGTACCCTACCACGTTACCAATATTGGTAAGGCCGACCAAAACTCCTGAGCCGTCTTCGTTGCGCAGTCCGCGTTTCACTCCGTATTTCTGAAATGCCTCCTGAGGCAATTTACATATACTTTTTACCTCGTCACTTAGTTTATATATCAAATATTCCTTATTCATAATTCTGATTTTTCTCTCGCTAAGCGGTTTGTTAATGGTTAAACTTAATGTTCATGTAGGATAAAATATCCTCAAAGTCCTGATTTTGCTTTCGTGTATATCCTATGCGCTTGTTTCTCTCATTCTTAGAATAGATATGATCTCTAAAATTGTAAATTCTGTTTTGCATACTACCTGCAAGTCTATCAAATCACCGTTCCTTATCAGTTATTTGGCAGCATAATTGAGAGCCGACCCGGCTTTAAACCATGCAATTTGCGTGTCGTTGTAGGTATGTGTGGCCTCAAAGTTCTCCTCAGAGCCATCTTTATGTTTCAAGATAACGGTGAACTTAGAGCCCGGTGCAAACGTTTTGAGCCCGACAACAGAGATTTTGTCGTCTTCCTGCACTTTGTCGTAGTCATCCTTATTGACAAATGTCAGGGCAAGCATACCTTGTTTTTTCAGATTGGTTTCGTGGATACGGGCGAAACTTTTGGACAGGATGACACGGACATTGAGGAATCGTGGCTCCATCGCAGCATGTTCGCGCGATGAGCCTTCACCATAGTTGTCTTCGGCAACCACAATACTTGACACTTGGTGAGCTTTATAATTCTTCGCAGCCGACGACACCTCTTTATATGTACCGTCTGTCTGATCTTTCACGCAATTACTTTCCCCGTTGAACGCATTTTCGGCCCCCATCAGGAGATTATTGGAGATGTTTTGCAAATGTCCGCGATATTTTAACCAAGGTCCTGCCATCGAGATGTGGTCTGTAGTACATTTACCCTTTGTCTTGATCAACAATGGCATATCCGTCAAATCCTCACCATTCCAGGGGGTAAACGGCTCCAACTTCTGAAGTCTATCCGACGAAGGACTGATTTCCACCTTAACATCCTTATGTTTGTCACTGGGCGCAATAAAAAGCCCCATGTCTATCAATGTTTCTACACTATCTTCGGCCGTGCCTTTGCCTGCGCTGAAACCTTTTGGCGGGAAGTCAAAGCCTTGTGGTTCGTCCAACATCACGCTGTTGCCGTTTCTGTCTGTCAGACTGTCGGTCATCGGATTAAAGTCCAATCTGCCTGCAATGGCCAAAGCCGTAGTTAATTCCGGCGACCCGATAAAGGCATAAGTGTTGGGGTTGCCATCTGCCCGGCGACGGAAGTTTCGGTTGAACGACGTTACTATCGCGTTCTTTCGGTTGTTGTCGTCGGTATGTCGTTTCCACTGACCGATACACGGTCCGCAGGCATTGGTCATAATCACCGCCCCCATCTTCTTAAAGTCTTCCAACAGCCCGTCACGTTCTGCAGTGTATCGAATCTGCTCTGAGCCGGGATTGATAATGAGTTGTCCCTTGATGTTGAGATTCTTCGCCGTAGCCTGACGTGCTATCGAGGCAGCACGTGCAAGGTCTTGATACGAAGAGTTGGTGCACGAGCCTACCAATCCCACTTCCACAACCATAGGATAATCGTTGGCTGTTCCTACTGATTTCATCTGTGAAATGGGAGTCGCTGCGTCCGGTGTGAACGGTCCATTAAGATGTGGCTCTATTTCCGAAAGGTTAATCTCAATGACTTGGTCGTAATAAGTGGCAGGATGAGCATAGACTTCGTCATCGGCCCTTAAATCGGAAGCATTCTGTCGTGCCATATCTGCGATTTCCTGACGACCGGTCTGGCGCAGATATTCCACAGCATTTTCATCGAATGGGAATATGGAGCACGTGGCTCCGAGCTCGGCTCCCATATTACAGATGGTAGCCTTACCGGTAGTGGATATGGTTTGAGCACCCTCTCCAAAGTACTCTAAGATGGCGTTTGTGCCTCCCTTTACCGTTAATATGCCCAATATTTTGAGTATCACGTCTTTTGGCGAAGCCCATCCCGACAGTCTACCCGTGAGGTGCACACCGATGAGTCGAGGCATCTTGAGTTCCCATGGCTGGTCGGTCAATACATCCACCGCGTCGGCACCACCAACGCCTACCGCCACCATGCCCAAACCTCCGGCATTAGGCGTATGCGAGTCGGTGCCTACCATCATTCCGCCCGGGAAAGCATAGTTTTCGAGTACCACCTGATGGATTATACCTGCTCCCGGCGCCCAAAAACCGATGTGGTATTTAGCCGATACCGAACGAAGAAAGTCGTAAACCTCACGATTGGTGTCCTTTGCCGTTGCCAAGTCTTTAGCAGCGCCAACATCCGCACGAATGAGATGGTCGCAATGCACACTGGCAGGGACGGCCACCCGAGTTTTGCCTGCGTTCATAAACTGCAACAATGCCATCTGCGCTGTAGCGTCTTGCATGGCTACACGGTCAGGGCGGAAATTGACATAAGTCTCACCACGTTTAAAGGGGGCAAGGTCATTATCATGATATAAATGTGCGAAAAGCACCTTCTCCGTATAGGTAAGCGGTCTGTTTAAACGCTTACGAGCCTCTTTTACCTTTGTGGAATAATTGGCATAAAAATGCCTTAACATATCTAAGTCTAAAATCATATTATTTGCTTTTGTTGTTATTATTAGTTTGCAAATTTATAAAAAAGAATCTAAAATGTTACTACACTTCTTCATTTTTTATCAAAATGAAACTAAAAAGAAAGATATAATGCATATTTATGTTGATTCTTCAATTTCTGAAATCGAATATTTCTGCACATGGGAACAACTTTCTTTCGCTCTGACAGCAAAAGTTTACATGAAAAATGCCACCCCCGATATGGGCTGCCTGCTCACTGCTATGTGTTTGTATGTTCAAAAAACATAGTGAGATCGTCTTGCGCAAACAGTGACGATACTGCCTCACAATAGTCTTTATCAGTCTTCTATCAGCGTAAGGAAGTCTTCTTCCACAGGCGGAATCGGTTGGTTGGGCGCCTCTTTCACCCCCAGTTGCTTTAGTTCGTTAGCTTTCTGAACTATACTTTGTCGGCCCGTATAGGCTTTTTTGTAGGCATCGTCATAATCTTTTGCAAGTATGTCAATATCCTTTTTCACTTTATCAAATCGCTTGATGAACTCTCCTACACGCTTCAACATCTCCTCAGCCAAACCATATACTTTCAGCTGATTTTCCGTTTGGGTGTACTGTCTCCACGCTATTTCGATGATCTTCAGTATGGCCATCAAATTTTGCTGAGACGTAATGAACACGTGTTTGGCAAACGCATCATTCCACAGTTGCTTATCGGTAGCCATCGCCAACTGTAACGCTCCTTCGTTAGGAACAAACATAATGACGAAATCTATCGCACGACGGGGCGGCTTCACGTAGCTGCTGTAATCTTTCTTCGCAAGATTTGTAAACTGGGTGCGAATGCTTCTCACCAAATCATCGGCATATTTCTTCTTCAAATCTTCATGTTCTGTATTCACGTACAGCTCATAGGCCTCGATGGACATCTTTGAGTCGATGATCACATCTTCGTTTTGCGGATAGTGAAGGATAACGTCGGGCACCATTCTTCGACCACTTTCCGAATTGGTAAGGACGTTTCCCTTTTCGTCCGTAAGCGTCTGTTGCACATCATAATTTATTCCTTGTTTAAAGCCATTCTGCTCTAATATCTCGGTCAGTATCAGCTCTCCCCAATTACCTTGAATCTTATTCCCACCACGCATCACATTGGTCAGTCTTGTGGCTGTATCATCAATCTTCTGCGTCTGCTCCGCCATGGCTTTCAACTGCTCCGATAACGAAGCTGTATTCTTTGCTGTTTCCTGATTGGTATTGAATATGGCGTCGTGGAGTTTAGTTAAGTTGTCTTTCAGCGGCGCCGTAATAATTTCCATTGCTTCCGTGTTCTGTACCTTTAGTTTGTCAGTAGATTGGTCCAATACTTTGGTCGCCAAGTTCTGGAATTGTGCCTTTACGGTCTCTATCTGTGCTTCAAACTGCTGCTGTCGCTGCTGTTCCAACTTCTGTTCTTGCTCACGTTTCAACGCGGTTTCTTCGTCATGTTGCCTGCGCTCCGCAGCCAGTTGCGTTTCCAGAGCACTCTGTAACACTTTGGTATCGGTGAGTTGTTGCTGCAGTTCTTGTATTTCATTGATAGCCTGATCGAGCTTTTCCTGCACCTCGCTTCGTGTTCTTGCTTCTGTCTCGCTCTGCTGGCGCGCTAGCATAAGGTCGGCTGAAATATTCTTCTTCTGACCTTGTTGCAGTAGATAGGCTACCACAAAGCCAACAACTATTCCTATAAAAAGAAAGACAATTTCCATGAGTACATTAATATTTCAAGTGTAGTTTCATAATAAAATATTGCATCACGCCCCTCGATGCCAAATAAATAATAAAGGCCATCCATAAAATATGGTTAGGATGATAAAACCTGATGCCTATAAAAAAGAATACAAAAAACATAAGGGTTGCAGCAAAACTCGACAGCAACATTCCCCGTGTGGCCGTAAGACCTATAAAGATTCCGTCATAGACAAAAGCCGTAACACCGGCCACCGGCACCATACAGGCCCATACAAAATAGGCATCTGAGGCTGCTATAACGTCCTGATCATCGGTAAGCAAGCTCAAAAATCCGTTTCCTCCCAGCACATATACCATTGTAAAACCAACGACCATAACGCCTCCCCAAATAAAAAGGCGACGTATCATGGCACGCAGTCCAATGTGGTCCCCAGCCCCATACAGCTTACCACTCAAGGCTTCGCCTGCAAAGGCAAACCCATCCATTACATAGCTGAAAAGGGTAAAGAAAGTGAGAAGCAATGTGTTCACAGCCAACATCATGTCTCCTTGCCGGGCACCTGCAGAGGTAAAGAAGAGATTGACGGCCACCAAACACAATGTTCTGAGGAATATATCCCGATTGACCACAAAGAAATCAGACCATGTGACCTTTTTCTTCCCTTCTCCACTGCCATTTTCTCTCAATACGGTCCCTGGCCTGAGACGTCTTTGGGCAAACCAAATGGCAAGCAGGAATCCACTCCATTGGGCTATCAGTGTGCCCCAAGCCACTCCCTCAATGTGCATTCCCAATCCAAAAACGAAGAACAACGAAGCAAAAATATTGATAATATTTTGCCATATAGCCACCATCATCGGTATTTTGGTTGTCTGTAATCCCACAAACCAACCATTCAGACTGTAAAGTCCCAACATTGCGGGAGCACCCCATATCACTATATTATAATAGGTGGTTACCAGCGAATGTATCTGGGGTGAAGGCGAAATGATGAACAGAGCAAGCCAACGTAACGGTAGTTGAAAAACAACGAAGGCCAGCGCTATGACCACAGATACATAAAGTGAACGCCGTAACAACATTCTCACCGAAGCATAATCCTCACGGCCGAGTGCCTGTGAGGTCATGCCACTTGTACCCATACGGAGAAATCCGAACAACCAATAAATGACATTAAAGATCATTCCACCCACCGCAATGGCTGCTATATATTGTTCAGAGCCCATGTGTCCTACAATGGCCAAGTCCACCAATCCAAGCAGAGGCACCGTAATGTTGCTCACAATAGATGGTACGGCCAATCGGAGTATATTCTTGTCTATCTGTCTCATTATTTTTATTTGGTTTACAAATATATGCAAAAAAAGTGAGAATATAATTTGAAATGCTACATTTAAAAATCACACGACACTTATTCTTGCCATACTTCATGATAAAGTTTGTATTTTAACCAACAAATTATGGGATTATAAAACTGTAAAATAATAAAATGATTAACTTTGCAGACGAAAATATAATCATCGCATGATAGCATTAAATATGACAGCGAACGGACAGAATTTGTCACAAACAGGCAAGAGACCGGGGGTAATATTCGAGAGAATGGACCCGCAAGAGCCTTTTTATGTCGATTTCATCGATATACTGATGAAGCAACACGACACATCGATGAAATCATAAACTTTGTAAGAAAATGAAACGGGAAACTTCTCATCTGAAGAAAAGAATATCGAGGTGTAGGCTAAAAATCGTTGCTGTTATTCTGATAGTCACACTATTTGCTGTATTGCTGACAAGACTGATGCCGGCCGGCGAGAGCGATATTCGAAAGTCGGTATGCTTCGTAAACGGTAAAGTTGAGCTGTGCCTTGTCACCGCACAAGACACCATCATATTGCAATCTGATACAGTTTGTCAGCAGGGAACATGGATTAACAAACACTGGTGGTGGCCAAGTTGTCACGGAAGCATACTTACCATTGGTCAGAAGAATGTTTCCACACACCATAGCAACAACGCTGAAGACACAGATTTAGCCCGTCAAGTATCAGAAATAGTCGATTCCATCGAGCAATTACTCGTTACAAAGGATAGAGAACAAAAGGAAATTAAGTATTATTTTCGCAGTCATGGAGTACAAGATGAAGGCTATAACAGGATTTCGTATTATGCAGATGTACAAAAGAGAAAAGCAGATTCCCTAAAAACAGTCTGCAAGAAACTGAAATCCTTTAAACTTAATCCGGAAAGCCATTGGGTGCGAAGGTATTTCCTTTATGTATCATGGTATGATTCTGACGGCCAACTCAACACCATGAATTGCCAACCGACGGTGGTCGACAACAATCACTCAGAAGTGCCAATCATTATCCACACGGAACAATTCCAAACTCCTCAGGGAGTGTATGCCATAAAAAGAACACCTTGCCCGATAATCGGTGGCAAACAAATTGTCACGGCAACACTTACACGAGATAAATCTGCGGCTCCCCATCATGCCCTTTTAACAACAGGCAACATGATTGACGAAACGCGTCACAACCTACCCGATTTGTTCGCAAGGAACGGCAGTCCGGTATTCACAACACACGGACAGTTTGTCGGCATCATAAACAGACAAACCATTCAACGTTGAAATTAGGACTTGAAAGCGCATCAAAAAACAATGAAAACGGTTAAAATCATATATCCCTTCCTAATTATTATCACCCTATTTTCCGGTTGCACCATCGACAGCGATGACATAACGACCGTTCGGCAAGGCAATATCACCTATCGCGGTCAGATGAAAAACGGCAAGCGCGAAGGTGCAGGCGTGCTCTATCAAGGTGACTCCATCGTCTATTCCGGGCAATGGCGGCATGGCCAGCGACATGGAAAAGGATGGGCAATCGACGCTTTTGGCCGACGCATCGATGCCGTTTGGGTGGCTGATACCATTGTAAACGGCATACGGAAAGACGCTTCCGGCTCCTATCAAGGAGAGTTTGATCGCCACCTTATGGCACAGGGACATGGTGCTTTTCGCGATAATCAAGGAACCTATTACGAAGGACAATGGCAGAATGACAAACGCAGCGGCTTCGGCTTTTCATCCCAACACCGTTACTTCAGAGTCGGCGAATGGAAACAAGACGTGTACAAAGGAGAACGCCTGAACTACACTTCGGCTCGCATCTATGGTATCGACATATCCAAACACCAACATGTGAAAGGGAGAAAACGGTATAACATCGACTGGAAGAAGCTGCGCATCAGCCATTTGGGAACGCTATCAAAAAAGAGGATTAGCGGGAAAGTAGACTACCGAGTATCGTTTATCTTCATCAAATCCACAGAGGGGACCACTATCCGCAACCCATATTATCGGGCCGATTATACCGCTGCCCGTGCTCACGGATTCCCCGTAGGCACCTATCATTTCTTTTCACACCGCACAACGGGAGCTGCCCAAGCCATGTACTTTTTGCGTCATTCAAATTTCAGGAAAGGTGATTTGCCTCCGGTCTTAGACTTGGAGCCTTTTCCGAGTCAAGTGCGCAAGATGGGCGGCACTGCAGCCATGTGGAAACAAGTACGGAGTTGGTTGAAAATCATAGAACAACAAACGGGGATGCGCCCCATCCTTTACATCAGTCAGCTATTTGTAAACAAATACCTCGACGCAGCCCCAGACATCAAGCACGATTACCCCGTGTGGATAGCTCGATATGGCGAATACAAGCCCGATATCAAGCTATGGATATGGCAGCTGGCTCCCGACGGTCGCGTTGCGGGCATTCATGGTGATGTAGACATCAACGTGTTTAATGGCTATAGTGATGAGTTTGCCCAGTGGCTCAACACCGTAAGGAAGAAATAAAACCTTCGGGCGTGCCAACATTTTAGCTCTTAAAACTTTCTGACACGTCCCGAATGCACTTCACTCAGCATCTATCCTATAAGTCCGCTCAGCGTTTATAGGACAAAGCAGCGCCAATGGCCGTGCAAAACTCTGAATATTTGGGAATGATAAACCGCACTTTATAGAGTTTCTCCATCGCAGGAAACACATCCTTACATTGTGGCAGAAGTGTGAGATTTCCAATAAGCACATACTCTTTGATGCCCGTATTGAGCGAAGCAAGAATACAACTTGACCCTATGGTCTGAAGCACGCTGGTAATGATTCCCAGTGCAATATCTTCGCGCGAAGTGTTGCTTCGGGCATTTCCAAAAAGCGAAGCCGTAGCTGTTTTGGGCAGACCCGGTAAAGGGGCGGGACTGATGTCGCCGATAAGCACGTCAATATTCCTGATATCACCTTCCAAAGCCAGCGCAACAATCTGTTTCACATCATCGGTCTTGAGCATAATACGGCTCAAGCCCATAAGCGTACCGCCTCCCAATCCGATACCTCCGATATGGCGTATATCGTCACCGTCGCACTGAACAATGCTTGTACCCGTTCCCATCGACACAACCAACATACGGTCGAGTTCGGTCTCATAACGCGCCCCAAGCCCGTCTGCGAGAAATTCTTCAGCTTTCTTTGTCGGCAATCCGTAGATGGGAGAATTGACATAGGTCGAGCCAACTCCTGTCACCATCACCTGTTCTACATCGTTCAACTGTATATGATTGTCATACAAATACTTACCAAACGCACCATAAAGTGATGTTATAGGGTCGGTTGCTCTTATTCGTATCGGCGAAATCACCTCGCCCTGATCATCCACTCCAACAATTTTTGTAGTGCTGATGCCTACGTCTATACCTATTACCATATTCTCTTTATGTCAAACACATTATTATATTATGAGTTGCTCGCTACATCGAATTATTGACGAAATTGGCTGGTGTGTCACATATAAAGCAATACGCCTATTGACCGATTCAAACAACTTGTTGATAGAGAAACCATCAAGTCTTGATCGTCATGTGTACTAACCAATTACAAAGTTCGCTAAAATACTTGGGATACGCAAGTAATTTCCGGGTAATCCGGGTAATCGGCAGCCGTAATCACCAAAACCACGCTGACCGATTGAACAATCTTATTGCCTATCGTTCAGCGTCAGTCTCACATCATACTCCAATATGCAAACCCCACTGACCCAATAAAAAACCCACTGACAGAATGAATGATGTGTCTCATTCATCCCATCAATGGGCAAATGTCGTATATTCAGTTTACGCTGTAGGAGGGCCTATTACCAGTAGCCGCCTACCTCTTCCCACGCCTGATTGCTCTTGCTCAACGATTCTCCACCATCATAACCCTCTATACGTCCTGTAGGATCCCCGTGATGCTCATAAATGGTGTTGGGCGTACTAACTTCACTAAATCGACCGCTAACCGCTTCAAGCATCGACTGTGCCTGTACCAATACTGTTTCGCAAAATGGTTTTATATATTCTCTTTTCATAATTCAATTCTTGAGTATTAACGTACAATATATTTCTTTCCGTTCTTGATATAAACACCCGCAGGCAACTTTTCGAGCGAAGCATTTCCCTGCCCCACCAACTGTCCGTGAAGATTATAAATGTTATCCTCCGCGCCTCTTGCATTCCCAACTGTGTCGGGAAGTTCTATGGATGTTGTATAGCCATCTGTGCTGTTGCCAAAATAGGAATTCATCTTTGCATCCTGATCGAGGATAAACGAGTCGTCTATACCGACCTCAAGCTGTCGCGAACTGGTATCAGCATCACACACCTGATCAAACACCTGCACGATAGCAGTGTATGGATTCCATTTGCCTTTGTCTCCGGTCTGATAGAAGAAGACATGCTTTCCGTTTTTGTTGCCGAGGAAGTAAGCATACTTGGGCATATAGATGGGCGAGGAAGAGCTTCCGGAATAGTTTCCTATGAAACGGTAGGTGTATTTTTTTGTCTCATCCGTGCTTCCTTCTTTGGTCGCATCAATAATCGTTGGCAGCGGACTGCCTTGTTCAAAATTATAGCCATTGAACTCATTGGGGTCTACCGTTGGGAAAATCATGTATGAAACATGGGCTGCAATCACAACATCATCGTCTGCATGGGTATTCTTGTAAACGTCGTCCTGAAATCTCAAGGTAATCTTGCGTTCTTCCAGATTTCTCTCTACTTGATTCAATTTACACACGTTGGTATTCTCTCCGAAAACTTCACGCACCTGTGCTTTGGTCATGTTGAACGGCACACACAGTGTCCACCATTGCTGACCTTTTATCTTGCCAAAGTTCCACTTTTCCGTATTATTCACCTGAACGTCATATTGCACGAGGGTGAATTTATGCAATCCCATGTACTTCGTAGCATCATAGGTAGTTACACCGTCCCACAGCACACCTTTAACAGCATCGTTGTAAGTATGTTCATAGGAATATTGTCCTGGCCATATGTAATTTTTTCCAGCGTATAGGTCATAGAATGCTTTATATTTAGAATCTGAACCTATCACGACTTCATATTTCCTAGTGATATCGGTATATTTGGCACGTTGTTCGTTGGTAAGGTCTGCGCGGAGATGAAGCATTCCAAATGGTTGAGTTCCATTCAAGTAATTGCGTCGCTCAGCAAAACCATTATTCGTGTCACCGATTGGGGGGACACCACTGTCTTTGGTTTCAGTGAATCCGCCATTCCCTTTATAGGTAGCAAGATCAAAAGCACTCTGACCTACTACCGGTGCCTCGGTGCCTAAGAAATATACATCCCTGAAATATGTCCGCAAAAATGCATTGTCCCCGATTGATTTCATGTTTTTGGGGAACGTGATGGTAGTCAATTGCAGGCATTGCATAAAAGCCTCTTTGCCTATTGACTCTAAAGTATTGGGCAAGGAGATATAAGGTATCGGAGTGTATTCAAAAGCATTTCTTCCAATAGATAACAGTCCCTCCGGTAGATTCACGGTTGTCAAACCACTTCTACCAGAGAATACGTA
>CALKIW010000105.1 GCA_937995875.1 uncultured Bacteroidales bacterium
GCCGTTATCATCGTATAACTTTCTAATTTATTTCTCGCCTATGAATTATTTTACCCCTGAAGAACCGAATCCCACGGAGACCACGCTCAACATTATCCGCCAGATAGCCCACACCTATCGCACCATCAAGGGAGGGAGCCAACCCATGCCATGCTGCATGAACTGATCATTGTTTTTTATTCTCAAATTCCCCGTTTGTTATGAAGACCATGCTTTCGCCTTCATTGTTGTCGGCCGACTTTGCCAACCTGAAGCGTGACATTGATATGATAAACCGCAGTGAGGCCGACTGGCTCCACTGCGACGTGATGGATGGCAGCTTTGTGCCCAACATCTCTTTCGGCTTCCCCGTGATCAAAGCTGTGCACAACATTTGCACCAAGCCCCTCGATGTGCATTTCATGATTGTCAAGCCCGAACGCTACATCGTACAGGCTGCCAAAGCCGGAGCCATGATGATGAGCGTGCACTATGAAGCCTGCGTACACCTCAACCGCACCATTCACCAAATCCATGAGGAGGGCATGAAGGCCGGCGTGGTGCTCAATCCCTCCACCCCCGTTGCCATGCTCGAAGACGTCATCGAGGATGCAGACCTCGTGCTGCTCATGAGTGTAAATCCCGGCTTCGGCGGGCAGAAGTTTATCGAGGGCACCATCGGGCGTGTGCGCCGACTGCGCCGGCTCATCGAAGAAAGCGGCTCCCGTGCACTGATAGAGGTGGATGGCGGTGTTAATGGAGAAACGGCCCCCCGACTGGTCGAAGCCGGAGTGGATGTGCTGGTGAGCGGCAGCTATGTGTTCGGTGCCAAAGACCCCGTGCAGACCATCCACGACCTCAAGAACATCCACCCAACCGTTCGCGCATAATTCTGTTTCAGCACCCCCACGCCGCCCTGCTCTCCTGCAAACCATTGGAGATCAGGGCATGTTGTTTGTACGCTCATGCTTCGGCGCATAAACAGAAGTAAGCACAGGTTTGGATGACGGTTTTCAGACTGCTTCCAGTCAGAACGGAACAACCTGCGGCACAGACTACTCATGGAAAGCTGCAACAATATGCACAAGCCCTCGCCACTTCCTGCAAACCCTGCGTTTAGCCGTGTCTACAGACACAGAAGCCTCCTGTTTCCGTCCGACAGTCGCGACAATCATGATATTCGCAGTTGATTAAAAAACAGCCTATTTTTCTTTACAAACCATTCCAAATACTTCGCGTATTCTAAAAAAAATAATGTTTCCGTCTGAAAACTCGCAAATTTCGCAGTTTTCGTAGTTTGCTGATAACCAACACTTTCTGCAATCACACATTATCGTCCCCCGTTTGGTCGTTCGCGGTTGCATATTGAACGGCGGTGCGAAAACGGCTCAACCGCAGTGCGAATGGGCTTTAGTCGTGTTCCCATCAGGGCTTAACCGCACCGCGATTAAGCCTCCGTCACGGAATAACGAAATACAATCCTTAAAAACCAAACTGTTTTCAGACATTGCGGGAAGACGGAGAGGGGCAGAACATAGCCCTTTTTGCGCTGAAAGGACAAAAAATAAACGGCCGAAAACGGTAATCAATTTTTACACCGCAGGACAAGACCATGAAGCGAGACCAAAGTTTTTACTCATCCTTTGCACGCGCTGCCCGACCCTGTGGCACAAATTGCACAAACCAAGACAAACTCCTATAAAACGTTAAATTGTTTCGTGATTGATGCAAAAAAATAGTAACTTTGTGTCCAAATCATCATTTGCCGCAGGGGTGGCGGGCGAGCAAAGCAAAACGGACAGAAGCCTGTCTGCCGATCGCCGTGCACCTCACGCCCAAAGCACCCCAACCCAAACAACGAAAACACCATGCAGTTTAGCGAAGTAATTGGACAACAGGAAGCCCGCGACCGGCTCATGCAACTGGTTGCGGAGCAGCGTGTGCCCCATGCGCTGATGTTCACGGGGCCGGTGGGCAGCGGCAAGATGGCGCTTGCGCTGGCCTTTGCCTCTTATCTGTTGGGGGAGCGCCATGACGGACAGTCCCTACTGACGAGACAACCGGCCATACTCAATGCCGAAGCCATGTTGGGCAAATGGCAACATCCGGACCTGCACTTCACTTTTCCCGTGATACGGCCCAAAGGCATTTCGAGCGACCACAAGGTGGTGAGCGACGACTTCTTGAAAGAATGGCGCGAGATGCTCGGCGAGGGTCCCTACTTCACTATGGACCAATGGATGGGGCGCATGGGAGCGGCCAATCAGCAGGCGATGATTTATGAGGCCGAAAGCGACGCGCTAAACCACAAACTCAACATCAAGTCGAGTCAGGGCGGTTACAAGATAAGTCTCATTTGGCTGCCGGAACGCATGAATCTGACGAGCGCCAACAAACTGCTCAAACTCTTGGAAGAGCCACCCATGAAAACCGTTTTCCTATTGGTTTCGGAGGAGCCGGAACGGTTGTTGGAAACGATTCGCAGCAGGGTGCAGCGATTCCACATTCACGGCATTCCAACCGCCGACATCGCACGGGCACTGATAGAAAAGCGTGCCATTGGCGAGGAAGACGCGCAGCGAATAGCCCGCATTTCGAACGGCAACTGGCTCAAGGCACTGGAAAATCTGGGGGCCGACAATGAGAATAGGGAGTTCTTTTCGCTGTTTGTCATCCTCATGCGCACGGCCTATATGCGCGACCTCAAGGAACTGAAGCAATGGAGCGAAACCGCTGCCGACTTCGGGCGCGAGAAGCAACGGCGTATGCTGACCTATTTCTTATATATGGTACGCGAGAGTTTCATGTATAATTTCCAACAGCAGGAACTTACCTATATGAGCCGCGAGGAGGAGGATTTTGCCACAAACTTCGCACGATTCATCAATGAACGCAACGTGGCAGACATCGCAGAGATGCTGCAACGCACCATCCGCGACATCGCACAAAATGCCAATCCAAAGATACAATTCTTTAACTTGGCTACAGATATGATTATTTTTTTAAGACAATAAAATGAGAAACAATACGATATGTTCCGGTTGCGGTCGAGGCCTTACCAAAGGCTCGGTGGGGCGACAGGACAAGCAACTCAACACCTACGACTGGTTGGCCGACGTTCCGGGCAATGCCAAGTCAACGGATTTGGTCGAGGTGCAATTCAAGAATACACGCAAGGGCTATTTCCACAACGTCCATGACCTCGTTCTGAAGAAAGGCGACGTGGTGGCCGTAGAGGCCAATCCCGGGCACGACATCGGTGTGGTGACCCTCACGGGACGACTTGTGCGCTATCAGCTGAAAAAGGCAAACCTGCGGTCGCCCGACGACATCAAGCGCATCTACCGACTGGCCACGCCCGTAGACATGGAGAAATATCAAGAGGCCAAGAGCCGCGAGTATGACACGATGATACAAAGTCGGCAAATCGCCAAGAAGCTGGAACTGCAGATGAAGATTGGCGACGTGGAATATCAGGGCGACGGCAACAAAGCCATCTTCTATTATATTGCGGACGAGCGTGTGGACTTCCGCCAACTCATCAAGGTGCTGGCCGACACTTTCTACGTGCGCATCGAGATGAAACAGATTGGTGCGCGTCAGGAAGCAGGCCGCATCGGGGGAACGGGGCCATGCGGACGCGAACTGTGTTGTGCCACATGGATCAAGAATTTTTCCAGTGTCTCCACCAACGCGGCACGCATTCAGGACCTCTCCCTCAATCCGCAGAAGCTGGCGGGGATGTGTGCCAAGCTGAAATGCTGCCTCAACTACGAGGTGGACCAATACATGGAGGCCAACCGGAAAATGCCCGCACGAGATATTGTATTGCAGACGACAGACAGCGAATACCACCTGTTCAAGACCGATATTCTGACCGGTCAGTGCACCTATTCCACCGACAAGAACATGGCTGCCAACCTCGAAACCATCAGCACGGAGCGTGTGCGCGAAATCGTGGCCATGAACAAAAAAGGAGAAAAACCCTCGTCGCTCATGGAAAACGACAAGGCAAGACCGGAGAAAAAGTCCGTAGACCTGTTGGCCGACGCCGATGTGAGTCGCTTTGACAACAAACGAAAGAAGCGCAACAACAAATCAAAGCGAAACCGCAACCGACAGAACAAAAGGGAACAGAACTTTGAGGCAAACGATCGCAACGGCGGACAGAAGACTGACACTCCGAATAACGTTCAGCCCACCAAGAGCGAACAGACGAGGCAGGACAACCAACGGCAGGGCGACCCCAAGCGTCAGCCACGCAGAAACAACAAGAAAAACGGGCGCAGCGGCAATCGCGACAACCGGCCCGAAAACAACACGCCAACCGCAGAAGAATGAGACATTGGGGACTGACCATCCTGACGGCACTCGCGCTGTGCGTGGCTTGCAGCAAAGGTAGGGTTTATCATCACTACAACCACACGCCTATCGCAGGATGGGAAAAAATAGACACGCTGTCCTATAATGTTCCGCCACTGGCAGAACGTGGACGCTACGACACAGCGCTGGGGCTGCGCATCAACAACCTTTTCCCGTTTGTCAGTCTGACATTGATCGTCGAACAGACGGTCTTTCCATCCATGAAACAGCAGAAAGATACCATCAACTGCAAACTGGTGGATGGAAACGGAAATTTCAAAGGGCACGGTATCAGTTCTTATCAATACCGCTATCCCGTCTCACAGATGCAGCTGCAACAGGGCGACTCACTGCATATCACCGTGAGGCACGACATGAGGCGCGAAATATTGCCGGGAATATCAGACGTGGGTATAGCCCTGACCAAATTGGACTGAGATGAGCAGAAAACCGAAAGGCAAGCGGACGATGGAATCAAAATGACATTATGAAGTCATTTCAGCCATCGTCCGCTTGCCTTTTCTATCTATTACGTTCTGACAAGATTACGCCCTGCGTCTATCCGCATGAAGATGAACAGCAAAATGGTGAAGCCCCATAACGACGAGCCTCCATAACTGAAGAACGGCAGCGGAATACCGATGACAGGTGTAAGTCCTAACACCATGCCCACATTGATGAACAGGTGGAACAGGAAAATGCTCAGCACGCAATAGCCGTAGATGCGTCCGAATTTGAAGGGCTGGCGTTCGGCCAAATGAATCAACCTCAAGATGAGGGCTAAAAAGAGCAGAAGAACGCCGGCCGATCCTAAAAAACCTTCCTCCTCTCCCACCGTACAGAAAATAAAATCGGTGTCTTGTTCGGGCACAAACTTCAGTTTGTTCTGTGTGCCATTGAGAAAACCCTTGCCCTGCAAACCGCCGGAGCCTATGGCAATTTCGCTCTGGTGCACATTGTATCCGGCGCCCGCCAAATCTTCCTCCAGTCCCAACAGCACATTGATTCTGACCCGTTGGTGAGTTTCCAAGACATCATTGAGCACATAGTCGGCACTGTAAAAGAACGCAATGGAGCCTATGGAAAACAAGGCAATGAACGTATAGTTACGCAGTTGGGTGGCCAATCTCTGAAAGACAAGATAGCCAATGAGCAAGGCACAAACCGTGAGCTGCACCCAAACCACATCAAACGGGATGACGAATTTGGAGAACAGCAAGGCCAATAGGGTAGATCCAGCACTCAAAAGACCGAGCATCCAAGCTTTGCCCTTGTCGTAACAATAGAAATAAACCATGCCTGAGGTGAAAAGCTGCACCAGCAGGAGCACGACAAACTTGCCCAACGTTGTGGGTGTCTCCCACAAAAACACTTCCTCATACTTGATGCCCACTACAAAATAAACGACCATCGCAATGCCCGTGAACAAGATGCTGCCCGGCATTCCCTCTCTGTAGAACATGAGAAAAAACGACAGATACACCAGCGCCGAGCCGGTCTCCTTCTGCCCCACGATAAACAGCATGGGCAGAAGCACCACCGCCAGTGCCGCCGCAAAATGTTTCCACTGACGCATATTGAACCCGTAGGTGCTCATCAGCTTCGACACTGCCAGGGCGGTGGCAAACTTCGCGAACTCGGCCGGCTGCACCCTCAGCGGTCCAAGCACCAGCCATGAGCGTGAGCCCTTGATTTCGTGGGGATTGAACATCGTAGCAAAAACCAGCAGAAGGAACAGTCCATAGATGACGTAGGCGAAGGTATCGTAATAACGATCGTCGAGCATGAGCAGCACAAATCCTAAGACAAGCGAAGTGCCTATCCATATAATCTGCATACCGGAACGTGTGTCGAGACTGAATATATCGGTCTCGCCATAAGTATAACTGGCTCCGCAGACACTGATCCAACCAAACGCCAACAGTGCGAAATAAATGGCGACGGTCCACCAGTCGAGGCTGCGGAAAATACCGGGATGTTTATCTGTGGTTTGAGCCATACGCAATTCTCCGTTTCTGCAACACCGCCGCTTCGCGTTCACGCTCCGGCGACAGTTTGCCGTTCATATATTGTTCGATCATCACCCCAGCCATAGGCACGGCAAACTCTGCTCCGAACCCACCGTTTTCCACATAGACCGAGATGGCTATCTTGGGGTTGTTCATCGGGGCAAAGCCCATAAACACAGAGTGGTCTTGCCCACGATTCTGCGCCGTTCCCGTCTTGCCGCAAATCTCAAAAGGCAAGCTGCTCAAGTGTCTGCACGTTCCGCCCAGCACCGACGACCTCATTCCGGCCACCGTCAAATCGTAGGCACGTCGGTTGGCCATGGTGTAATGACGGCGCGTGAAAGTCGTGTCGAGCGGCTCGCCCTGCACCTTTCTGACCACGTGAGGGACATAATAGTAGCCCCGATTGGCTATTGTTGCCCCAAGATTGGCTATCTGGAGCGGTGTGAGATTCACCTCTCCCTGCCCGATAGAGATACTAATGACGGTCAGTCCGTTCCATGATTTTCTGTAGGCTTTGTCGTAGAACGCAGCATTGGGAATCAATCCACGCTTCTCGCCGGGGAGGTCGATGCCCAACCGATAACCAAAGCCCATACTCACCATATAGTCTCGCCATGTGTCCATCGCCTGCTGAACGCTCTTGTATTTTCTGCGATTGCCTATCATATAATAAAGCCCCCAACAGAAGAATGCGTTGCACGACGTGCTGAGCGCAGGCACAATGGAAACCGGAGAGGCGTGACCGTGACACCCCACGTGGAGGCCGCGATAATAGAATCCGCGATGACACGAATAGCTGGTGTGGCCGTTGATGATGCCCTCGCTTAAGAATGTAAGCCCCTGCGAAGTTTTAAACGTGGAGCCGGGCGGGTACTGTCCCATGATGGCACGGTTGAGCAGGGGTTTCCAAGGGTCGCGAGACAACACCCGATGGGCCTTGCTCCGCTTTTTCCCTTCAAGCAATCGAGGGTCGTAGGAGGGCGAGGAGACCAGACAAAGCACCTCTCCCGTTTGCGGATCTATGGCGACAATGGCGCCGATTTTCCCTTCGAGCAACCGCTCGCCGAGTGCCTGAAGATTGATGTCTATGCCCAACGTAAGGTCTTTTCCGGCTTTTGGCCGGTGGTCGAATTTGCCTTCCTGATATTTCCCCTGAATACGACCGTGAGCATCACGAAGCAAAATCTGTACACCTTTCTCACCCCGAAGCTGCTTCTCATAGCTGCGTTCCACGCCCAGTTTGCCTATATAGTCGCCGGGCTGGTAATAGTCGTCATCGTCGATGTCGGCCTGCGACACCTCCGCCACCTCGCCCAACACGTGGGCGCCATGCGGATAAGTGTAATTCCTGATGGCCCGTCTCTGGGCATAGAAACCCGGAAAACGATACATTTTCTCCTGAAACACGCTGAAATCCTTGTCGTCCACCTGAGTCATGAACAACTGTTGGGTGAAACGAGAATAACCGGGATTTCTACGCCGGTCTTTGATTTCGCTCATCCGCTGTATGAAATATTCCTTGCTAATACCCAGTGTCTGACAGAAATCCAAGGTGTCCAAGCGGTCCCTCGCCTCGTTTACCACCACCATGATGTCGTAGGAAGGCTGGTTGTAGACTAAAAGACTGCCGTTCCGGTCACGTATGACGCCACGCGAAGGATACTCCACTTTCTTGAGAAAAGCATTCGAATCGGCACTCTTCCGATAGTCGTCGCTGACGAGCTGGAGCGTGAAAAGGCGGATGATGTAGATTGTCACGATGACAACAGCAGCACCACCGATCACGAATTTTCTTTTTTCAAGGTCGAAGTCCTTCATCTACTCCTTTCTCAAATTATCCACCACCATGATGAGAATTACCGTCAAGACGGTGCTTCCCAAGATATTCAGTCCCCACTCTTTCCAATTAAAAAAGTCGAAAAATTCTATGGTGAAGAACGGCAGACAATAGGCCAGCGTGAGTATAATCACATGATACAAGTATCTGGAAAAACCGAGCGTAGAGATGCCCGGACGCAGTTCTTCGTCGCTGTCGCGCTGAATAAACAGTTCCATCACGTAGGGTTGCAGCATGGCAACCATAGTCATGGAAGCAACGGCCACGCCGGGAGTATTTGAAAAAATATCCACGCTCAAGCCTAACAAAAAGCTCCAAACCAATATTCCCCATTTGGGGAAACCACGCTTGAAAGAGACGACAAAATAGACGTATAGCAGGGGGGTGGCATAATCGAACAGGTGAATATGATTCAATACCAACACCTGTGCCAACAATAAAATAACAAATAGCAACAAACGCCGCAGAAACGCTATATCCATAACTATTTACCCTCCATGAATTTCAACGAGTCCTGAGCCGACCGGAGTGTCTCCAACCGCTCCCGCATGGGCTTGTTATCGATTACACAAACGTCGCGCAAGCGGGCAAAATCAGTGGAAAGTTCCACTTGCAGACGATAGGACAAGCCGTCGGGGGAGTTGTAGACGTGCAGAATTTTACCTATGGCAATGCCGGGCGGGAACACCGACGAATAGCCACTGGTTTCTATCCATTCGTACAATTTGAAGTGGGCATGGCGCGGAATATCGTCCACATAAGCCAGTTTGCGGTCGCCACCCTGCCAATGCAGATACCCGAAATAATTGCGTCCGCGTATCTGACAGCTGATGTTGGAACGGATATTCAACACCGGGATAACCACCGAATAGTGGGGCGAGGCCAGATACACAATGCCCACCACACCACTTCCACAAGCCACTCCCATGTCTTTGGTCACCCCATCGGCCGTTCCCTTGTCGATGGTGATGAGATTGTCGGGGCTGTTGAGCCTGTTGCTCACCACCTTAGCGGGTATCAGCCTGTAGTCTTTCAGCTGTTCAAACTGACCCTTTCTCATCCACAAGCTGTCTCCGGTCGCTGTCGCGAGCTTGTCGGAAAGTTCCTTCACCTGCTGCTCTAAATAGAGATTGCGCTGCGTGAGTTCCGCATTCACCTTGGATAGCGAGAAAAACGATTCGACTTCCGCGCTCCAAGACAACACCTTGCCGGACACAACATTGGCCGACGTGAACCATACGCTGCCCTGATAGCTGTTGTATTGGAACAGCAATACCATACTGATTACTTCCAATAACAGAAAAACTAACCAGTGATTGTATTTGGCAAGGAATTCTAAAAGATTACGCATCGTGTCAAACGTTGAACTCCGAACCTTGCGATTTAAACTTTATGATAGGCCTGCAGCTCGACGACTACATCCGTCGGTAATCATAAAGGTTAAACTCCAAAAGTCCGGCGTTCAAATTAAATGAGTTTAAAGGCAGCGGCTTATCTCATCAGGAAAGAGAAGCGACCCACGTTTTTCAAAGCAATGCCGGCTCCTTTGGCCACACTGTGCAAGGGGTCATCTGCAATGTGGAAGGGAATATTGATCTTAGCCCTCAACCGTCTGTCCAGACCACGAAGCAGTGCTCCGCCACCCGACAGATAGATGCCGTTCTTCACAATGTCGGCATACAGCTCCGGCGGCGTGGCCTCCAAGGCGGAAAGTACGGCATTTTCGATTTTGGCCACCGTCTTATCCAGACAATGGGCAATTTCCTGATAGCAAACGGGCACCTCCATAGGCAAAGCCGTGATGCGGTTAGGCCCGTGCACAACATAGTCTTCGGGTGCTTCATCGCCAAGGTCGGTCAGGGCCGAGCCTACGTGAATCTTGATACGCTCGGCCATGCGCTCGGATACCTTCACATTGTGTTGGCGGCTCATATACTCCTGAATATCAGCCGTGAGGTCGTCACCGGCAACACGTATAGAGTTGTTGCTCACGATGCCACCAAGCGAAATGACAGCAATTTCCGTAGAGCCTCCCCCGATGTCGACAATCATGTTGCCCTCAGGTGCTTCCACATCAATACCGATACCAATGGCAGCAGCCATCGGCTCAAAAAGCAAATACACGTCGCGACCGTCGGCATGCTCGGCCGAGTCTCTCACGGCACGAAGTTCCACCTCGGTTGATCCGGAGGGAACACCAATCACCATGCGCAACGACGGCGAGAACAGACGTGAGCCGGTATGTACCATTTTGATGAGCCCGCGCATCATCTGTTCGCAGGCCGTAAAGTCGGCTATCACACCGTCGCGCAAGGGGCGGATGGTGCGGATGTTGTCGTGTGTTTTCTCATACATCATTTTGGCAGCCTCGCCCACAGCAATCATCTTGTCGGTGCGACGGTCTAACGCCACCACAGAAGGCTCGTCCACAACCACCTTGTTATCACTGATGATAATGGTGTTGGCCGTACCCAAGTCCATGGCTATTTCTTGAATAAACGAAAAAAATCCCATTGTTTGAAATCATCTGTTTGCATGGCTTCGCGCTTTCACACATCTGCTTGTCGTGAAGTCAAGCCATGCAAATCACGGATTAATATTTTTATGAATAAAACTCTGCTTTTCTTAGTGGTGAATATGGTGTCGGGAAACGACCACCGAGCAGTCTGCACACGGTGTTTCGCGTGCCACTACCCCATCACTTCTATTGCTGCTCACAAAACCAGTTGTGGATGGCCGTATCGTAGTGGCTGCTCACCCCAAAGGCGCGCTCAGCAAACATCCTGCGATCGGCAAGCTCTGTCTTGGCTCCGTTCTGCTTGAGGATGTCGAGCAACACGCTGTATTCTGCCTTGCTTGGCACAATCACCACATCCTTGAAATTCTTGGCGCCGGCGCGAATCAGCGAAATGCCGCCAATATCTATCTTCTCGATGACATCCTGCTCCGACGCACCACTGGCCACCGTTTGCTCAAAGGGGTAGAGGTCTACAACCACCAAGTCGATAGCCGGAATTTCATATTTCTGCATTTCCTCCCGGTCGCCCTCGTTGTCACGACGGGCCAATATTCCGCCAAACACCTTCGGATGCAGCGTCTTCACTCTGCCGCCCAAGATTGACGGATAGGTCGTCACTTCTTCTACCTTCTGACATTCATAGCCCAACCCCTCAATGAAGGATTGTGTGCCGCCGGTACTCAGGAACTTCACTCCCTCCTGATTCAGTTTCGCAAGCAGCTCCTCCAAGCCGTCCTTATGGAAAACTGAAATCAGGGCAGTCTTAATTTCTTTTGTTTCAGACATATAATTAACGTACGTTTATATGATTAAGTTGCAACTCGAATGGTGCAAAGTTACTAATTTTTTAGGAATGAAGATGATGTTTACCTATAATTTATTAAGGAGACCCCATGAAATTGTTGCACATCAAGCAGGTTACCGCCCAGAGCCTTAACAAAATGCTCAAACGTCTACGAATCGTATGCCTCACAAACCGATGATTGTCGAGGGCCTTTTCAGCCGGAAAAAGCACTTCCGCTGTTGGTTTCACTGCGATATTTTGCCACAACGAATTTTCAGTTTCACCTTAAACCGAAGCTGCCGTCGCCTATTGGTATGTAAAAAAAGATTACCAGATTTTAACGATTGTTCACAAAGCATTCAGCATAAAAAGGGCTATGTTTTTCTCCTCTACATCCATCGGCAGTATGTGAAAATCCTCCGCATACAGGGGATTGTATCGGAGCATCCTGCGGCAAAGCCTTAATCGCAGTATGGTTAAGCCTCGTCCGCCACACGGATAAGCCTTAGTCGCAAGGCGGTTAAGGCCTTCTCGAACTACCATTTGATACTCAACCGCGAAGGTCCAAACAAGAGACGCAACATCATATTTACAAAAGATACTGACTGTCAGCCGACTACGAATTATGTAAATTTTGCGAAATTCGGACCGAAACCTGTTTTGTTTTTAAATAAGCGAATTCTACGGAGGTGTTTGTAAAGAAAAAACGCAATAGTGTAACCCCCTCTGCCATGTTCGCAGAGTTGTCTTCTGCCACGAGGGTGAGCCAAAATGGGCATAGGGGTTATTTTGGTTTTATACTTTTTTGTTTGTCGCCAGCCCATGGCAAACCGCTAAAAGCAAGGCTTTTTGCTTGGCGATTACAACACTAATCGCTATATTTGCAAATACTTTACGATCGGTCTATCGGCCCCTTGCTTATGTATGACACATTCCTGAAGCATAAAGGCGGG
>CALKIW010000106.1 GCA_937995875.1 uncultured Bacteroidales bacterium
CTTGATATGGCGGATTTCCTATAATAGCGTCTATCTTCATCTGTTCTTTGTTGTTTATTTCCCAAAAATGTTTGCCGTCTCTTAGTGTATTAACCACGAGATTGGGGTTTTGGGTGATGTTTTCAATAAGGTTCTGATAATACTGAGCATGTACAGTAGTTTCACGGAATCCGGCAAGGGTGCGGCGTGTTATACTGCGTGCCATTGGAGTTTTGCAGACTACAAGGATATTTTTCTTAAGGGTCAAGTCCCATAGGTGTAGAGCAAAGGCACGGCCTATTTCGCCATATTTTTCTTTTGTGGCTTCTACACGTGTACGGTAAATGTTGTAAGCAGCATATAGTGGATAAAGACCACTCTTGGAATTGATCTCAAGGATAATGCTATCGGGCTGGAATACGCTGCGGGTTATATCGCCTTGCTCAATGTAGCGAGGAATTTCAAGTGTTTTTTCCCACTTCTTATCATAGAAGCAGTAGCCTCCTAAACAATCCCCCAAGTGCATATTCACCACTCTCCATGGGGTGAGCACGGTTTCTTTGTCGGGATTGCGGAATGTGTTAAATATGGCGGTGATACGCTCGATGCGTTGCTCTATGGTAAACTTGTCTGCCATACGCGCCATCTCACGAATGCGCTTGCCGGCTTCGCGGAAAATATCAGGATCATAGTATTTCTTAAATCGGCTAAACATTTCCTTGTCAACCCCTTTAGGCATAAATTCTTCCCACGACTGGTCGTCAACAAGGTTGGCAAAATTGTCTATTGTGAGTTCCTTATCTTCGTCTTTTATTTCTGCTCCATAGAGCATCAACGGCATTCGTATGGATATGCCACGAAGAATGGAAATCGCTTCTCTACGCTGGTTGCCCAAGGCTTTGAGTTCTTCAAGTCGCTTCTGCTCTTCTGGGGAACGATCTTTTTTCTTTTTCTTCTCCAACCGTTCTTTCTCGGCATATTGCTCGTTGGTGAGCCCTTGCTTGTTGATGTCAATGTCTCCGGGACGTGGCATAGTCTTGGTTTTGCCGATGATGCCCTTAAGGTCCTTGAAATCTTTGAGTTCAACATCGGTGAGTTTCAGCAACTCGTCATTGTAGAGTGCTCCGTCTTCAAAACCACACTGCACCACTTTCTCAATCTGCGCGCGTTTGAGTTGTCCCATCATCTTGTCCACGTCGTAGGGCTTCATCTTGGAGCCTTCTATCGAAATGATGGGGCAGAAATTGAGGAAGTCGCCCAGGATTTTCCGATCTTCGTCTGTCTGTTTTCCCGCTTTGGCGGAAACTTTGGCAGTCTCAGCCAAAACGCGCAACGTGCGGTCGGGTGCAAAGTCGAATGCATAGCACTCGGTTTTCATGAGTCCATTGTGAGTGTATGGTGTCTGCACGCGGAATATAGTCTGCATATATGCGGCTGCCGACGTGCTGAACGAGCCTGCCATCATGAAGACTGCAGTCCATGGTTTGATGCTGACTCCCGTTGTGAGTCGTCCGCAAGAAAGCGTTATGGTAAATGTGAGGTCGGAATCCGGTCCAATAGCCTTGTTGACCATCTGCAGGGCATCTCTATTTTCTTCTTCCTCATCGCCGTCACCAGCCACGTTTACCACTGTAAAGGCGCTGAATATCGGATGATTCCTCAGCTTAAGGCTAAGAGCACGTGCGGCTTTCACCCCCGGAAGCACCCAAAGTGTGTGGCGGAATATCTTGCGGAAATTGTCGTTGGAATAAGGGTAAAGGGATTGGGCATCATTTTTGCAAAGTAGATCAAGGAACTTATCTATGTAACTTTCGTGTATAAATGTTTCGTCTTCCCGTGTGCGGAAAAATTCACGAAAGTTGAAGGCACTCTCCTCGTCGCTGAAGTCTGTCATCAGTCGTCCGAGGTCGTAGGTATAAATATTGATTGCGGGAAGTGAGGCGTATGGGTTAGGCTCTCCCAAATGGGTGATGTCCCATTGGGCTTTTGCCTTCTGCTCCATCACATAATCCCACGTAAAGATTTCTTCCTCTTTATATTCATCAAGTAGATTGAAAGGGGTCCCGGATAGCTTGAGAATCTTGGTCTGTGGTTGGGAAAGTTCAGCGATGACAGCTTTCCCCAATTCTGTCTGTGTACCTTCGTGAGCCTCATCAATGATAAGAAAATCCCACGTAGTGGAGAATATTTCATTGTTCTTGTCGAACTTGCCACCGACTTGCTCGGATCCGCGCATATCCTGCATGGATGCAAAATAGACGTATTTGTCTCCTTGGGCTGCTAAATATTCCAAGGAATCAAAAGACTCTCCCTTGTTATGCGAGCCGTAATGATAATCAGGGCGGTCATAAAACGTTTTCCCAAAATCTTCAAACCATCCCTCATCCACCACTGGACGATGAGTGACAATGATGGTGCGCTTCATCTCCATATCTCTGGCTACGCGGAGAGCACAAAGTGTCTTGCCAAATCGCATTTTGGCATTCCAAAGCATTTGTTTGCCACGCTTGAATTGCTTTTTGGTTTTCTCGATGGCCTCTGCTTGCTCGGGACGGAAAATGATGGGGTCGGGAGCATCTGAAATCTCTTGGGAGGTGAGGCTCGTTCTCCCTTTCTTGGCTGCCTCAATAGCATTCTTCACAGTTTCCAAATTGCAGCAATACCATTCGGTTGCCCCTTTGACTGCATTAAAAGTTTTTTTCTTAATACCCGACCGTTCAAGTATCAGATGCACTTGTTTGTCATTGAAAGAACAAGCCTGACCATCTTGGAAGTAAAAAGTTAGTCTGGTATAAAGCAATTGATAGGCAATGCCAGCGGTTTGCGTATATTGGTCGATACGCTTTCGGGCAGCTTTATTTAGAATTTCACTGTTAGGTTGTGGAAAGAAGTCAATATTTTCTTCCAGCGTAGTCTCACCAATTTTCAGACAATCTTGGTGGTTATCATCATTGATGGCAAAGACATAGATTAATCTTGATTTAAGGGAAGATTTGAAAATAGCCATTTGCGATTATTTTATGAGGTCGATAAATTTTATTTTGCGATTATTTTCTCCGGTTTTGAGGTCTCGTAATCCCCAGTCACGGATAAGACAATATTTGCCATTATGACGTTTAATGTCGTCTTGTTGACATCCTTCGCAATTCTCTATTATATTGCTTTCTCCGAAAAGTGTTTTTACAGTTTTTTTGTGATTGTTGCGACAACTTTGTGGAACAACCCCTTTCAGTCCGTCCATTTGCCATACGTTCCAGGATATAATGTATGCTATGTAGTTTATTGATTTGGTTAAAGGGCGTCTTCCAAATTTGGCCTCGTAGTATTCAATAAAAGACATGAGCAATGCTTCGCGTGCAAGCAACAGATTGTCTCCTTGCCATTCATAGGCATAGATATTTTTATAAGCTTCTTGTGCCATAGATAGCCATTCACTGCTTGTCTTTGTGTTCTCGCTAATAACTCTAAGTTTTCTGTCAAGTAATCCGATACGCTCTTGGAGTGGTATAAACTCTCCTGTAGTCGTATCATACCGACTTACAAGATATGGGGCTTCCCCACAGGTTATCTCCATCCGAGTGGCCCGAACGTAATCTTTCCATGTTTTGCCTTCCGGGAATACTATTGGTGCTTGAGTTGACTCCCATCGTTTTTCCTCCGGGTATTCAACATTAAACACATTTTGTCGTCCAAACCACGCTTCATCTACGAGATTGTTTTGGGCATTGCATACCCAAGAAGGCGTAAACACTTCTGCCATCTCTTTCGTTCGTCCTGCTTGTTCCTCTTTGGTCTTTACGGAGCGAGGACGGATGATAAGCCCGTTTTCACCAATAATCTTTTCTGGAGTAATCGCATCAAAAAAATGATATCCATCTCCCATAGAAGCGTAACTTTCTGTAGCCCAAAAGATAGGCTTTTGAGTGGTGTGGTCTTTTAATAACGTTTCCAGAACCTGGGGAAACATCTTGTATATTGTGTTTTCACTTATGTCAACAATATTTTCCATTATGCTTTTTGTTGAACGACAATTTAGTGTCACTTCTATTCGATAGATGAATATACTGCAAAGATATCCATTAAGCTTCAGATTGTCAAATAAATATGAATAAATCTTATACCTCAATAATAAAAACCATTTTTACTGGAGTAAAATGCTAACTGTTGTGATCGTAATTGAGACTGTGTGTAAGGAAAAAGTTTGGAAATTCGATATACGATTCTTATGCTGTTGATTGATTGTACGTAGGTGGTTCGGTGATAGAGTTGGGACTTCTGAAAAGATTGGGTCGTAGATTATATTGAAGGAGGTGGAACCCCAACCTTCATTTTCTTGTGTTAACTCATGAAACCTATGACGGCAACAGGTCTTTTTAAAGGCTTAAAACTCAAGTCTCCGACACTTTGGCACGCCAATTCAAAACTTCGATTAACTTTTTGTACTAACT
>CALKIW010000107.1 GCA_937995875.1 uncultured Bacteroidales bacterium
CGATTGCACACAACAAAAGTCTTTTATAGTTCAAATTCAACGACATGTTAGTTTTAAACGGGGTATATTTGCAATATCGTTATTGGAAAATTATGGGCTGAGAGGCTGAAGGCTGCAGCTTGGTTTTGGTAGGATAAACACTCTCATAACATATCGACCGATAGGGATTAAAAACCAATTATTCACTTTTAATATTGTAAGAGTAATGAGAACTTATTGTACTTTGTTACTGACCCTTCTCCTAAATTTATGTGCGTCCACAGTCGTCAGGGCTGAGGGGCAATATGATTTTATGGGCAATCGCACGGATTTTCGGGACGAGTCTATCTATTTTGCCATGACCACTCGTTTCTACGATGGTGACCCTGCCAACAACGTGCTGTGCTGGGACAACAAGCAATCTCAGATTGAAACCAAAGACCCTTGCTGGCGCGGAGACTTCAAGGGCATCATCGACCAACTGGACTACATCAAGGCATTGGGCTTTACTGCCATCTGGATAACACCGGTGGTACAGAATGCTTCAGGCTATGATTATCATGGTTACCACGCCATGGATTTTTCGCGTGTGGACTCACGATACCTGAGTCGTAAGGATCAGGGGTCTGCCGAGGATGTGGATTTCCAGACGCTGATAGACGCTGCCCACGCCAAGGGCATCAAGATTGTTCTTGACATCGTGCTCAACCACACCGGAAACTTCGGAGAGGCCACACTCATGCCGGCGTTCACGCGTTCAGACAAAATCACGGCTCAGGGCTCTGCTGAGGCATGTCTCACCCCTAATCTCAGCCTGCTTGACAATGGATTTTCCAAGAAATATGCAGACCTGACTCCGGGTGAGCAATACCAAAGAAGGCTGGCCTTGATGAAAAACACGGACGGTCAAAATCACGATACCAACAACTACTGGCACCATGTGGCCAACGCATGGAACTGGGACGAGCCTACACGATGGTGGGGACAGATTGCTGGCGACTGCGTGGACCTCAACACCGAGAATGATGCGGTGGCAGAGTACTTGGTGCGCTGCTATGGCGAATTTATCAAGATGGGTGTGGACGGCTTCCGTATCGACACTTCCGGCCACATCTCCCCGCTGACTTTCAACAAGCAGTTCCTGCCACAGTTTATCGCTTTGGGAGAAGAGTATGCGTCCAAGCGTTTGTTGGCAGGCCAGAAAGAGCCTACGCCATTCTTTATGTATGGCGAGGTGTGTGCCCGTTTCGGTGGGGTGACCTACCGCAACCAGCCGATTCTCTCGTCATACTATTATACGTGGAAGTCGCCCAGCATCGGCGACTGGACCAACAGTTCCGCCGAGTGGTGGGCTTCGCAAGTCGTGAGAGAAGGAGCCGAGCCGTTAGGCGCGATGACCGTATGCAATGCCGAGGCTGAGAAACCCTATGCGCAGGAAGGAGGCCAGCGCACGTCTAACAACGCATTCCTTGACGGAAACAATTATCGCGCCACCGACTACAGTCAAGCCAGCGGCATGAGTGTCATCGACTTCCCCGTGCACTACAAT
>CALKIW010000108.1 GCA_937995875.1 uncultured Bacteroidales bacterium
ACGGAAGCAAAATTGTTTTGAAATAAGCGAATTTTACAGGGGTGTTTGTCAAGAAAAAACACACAAATTACTTACAAACTACGAATTTTGCAAATTCCACAAATTTCAGGACGAAAGCAAAATTATTTTGAAATAAGCGAATTTTATGGGGGTGTTTGTCAAGAAAAAACACACAAATTACTTACAAACTACGAATTTCGCGAATTCCACAAATTTCAGGACGGAAGCAAAATTGTTTTGAAATAAGCGAATTTTACAGGGGTGTTTGTCAAGAAGTTTTCAAGCAGTCGTCGCATAGGACAATCGATTGCACAAAGACAATATCATTATCATGCAGGCTATTCATCGAAATATGCTCATTTTTCTGTAACTTAGCGCATAATAAAAACCTAAAAATACAATCATGAAACGATTCTACACTTTGATATTGGCAGCTCTACTGCTGCCGATGAGTTTAATGGCGCAGGGATGGCCTGACAACTACAGTGGTGTGATGCTCCAGGGATTCTACTGGGACAGCTTCATAAAGTCTAAATGGACCAAACTGGAGGGACAGACCGGAGATTTCAAGGGCTATTTCGACCTCGTATGGGTGCCGCAGAGCGGCAAATGCCTCAACTCCACCTCGATGGGCTACGACCCCTACTACTACTTCGACCAGAACTCCTCGTTCGGAACGCAACAGGAGTTGAAGTCGATGATCAGCACGTTCAAGGCCAATGGCATAGGCACAATAGCCGACGTGGTGATTAACCACCACAACACCATAGGCTGGTGGGAATTTCCCGCCGAAACCTATAACGGCGTGACCTATCAGCTGAAAACCACAGACATTGTGGCCAACGACTGCGGCGGCACAACGAAAAAGCAAGCCGATAAAGACGGTGTTTCCCTCAGCCCCAACCCTGACGAGGGCGAAGGTTGGGACGGCATGCGCGACTTGGACCACAAGAGCGCCAACGTGCAGAAAATTGTAAAGGCTTATCAGCAGTTTCTCGTCAAGGATCTGGGCTATGTGGGGTTCCGATACGATATGGTGAAAGGTTTTGCGGGCTCGCATGTGGGCAACTACAACGATGCCGCCGAAGTGAAGTTTTCGGTGGGAGAATGTTGGGACAGCAACACCACGATTCAGAATTGGATCAACTCTACGGGCAAGCGGAGTGCGGCCTTCGACTTCCAATTCAGGTATAATGTGCGCGACGCCATCAATCAAAAGGATTGGAGAAAGCTCAACAGCACCAACAACCTCGTGAACAATGCGGGATACCGGCAATATGCCGTGACGTTTGTGGAAAACCACGACACCGAATACCGCTCTGCCAAAGAATCACAAGACCCCATCCGCAGAGATACGTTGGCAGCCAACGCATTCCTGTTGGCCATGCCGGGCACGCCCTGCGTGTTCTACAAGCACTATCTGGCCTATCCCTATGAGATAAAAGCCATGATCGATGCCCGCAAGGCTGCCGGCATCACCAACACCAGTTCCTACTCCAACTTTCGCAACGCAGCAAGCTATTTCGGCAATACCGTAACCGGCAGCAAAGGAAAACTACTTGTCATGGTTGGTGCAAACTACAGCGAGCCGAGCACAAACCAATATGTGAAAATTCTCAGCGGTCATCACTACGCCTACTACCTCTCTCCGGAGACAGAAGTGGCTTTCGCTGACAAGCCGTCGGGAACATACGACGAGACCTTCAAAACCAAACTGACAGCGGTATCTGCCAAGAGCAATGCCAAACTGGTGTACACCACCGACGGCTCCGTCCCCTCTGCCACCAACGGCAATGTTGTTGCCGGCGGAACGAGCATCACCATTTCTGACAACTGCACCCTGAAGGTGGGCCTGCTGGTGAATGGAAGCGTGACCTCGACCACGACCCGCAATTATACGTTTGCCAAGCCGGAAGACGAAACCTTTGAAACACCGCCCGCAGGCTACACATTCTCTGCCAATTTCATTGCCCCGGCAACATGGGACAGAGACATCGATGTGTATGCATGGGCATGGGGTACCGGCACCAACTATACACCGGATGACGATGCCAGTTGGCCCGGCGACAAAGACCACGTATATCGCGTGGGCAAATCAAAGGATGGCGGCTACATCTGGAAGTGGTGCTACTACGGCACGAAGACGACCCCACCAACCAAAATCATTTTCAATAACGGAGGCGGTGGAACCGGAAACCAAACCGGAGACATGGTGTTCAGCGACAACGGATGGTACGACATGAAGACCACGAAATCCAACCCGACGCTCGACATCAAGGGACTGACCCAAACATCGGCTGCCGACGACGCATGGTACACGCTCACCGGCGTAAAGATGGCTCGTCCCACACAGAAAGGCATCTACATACATCACGGAAAAAAGGTGATTATTAAATAAACATAATCTATTTGCTTCCGGGTCGCAGATTGAACGGGGCAGCTGTCGAAAGTTTTTTTTCGATGACTTCCTGCTTCAATCTGCGACCCTTTGTTTATTTGTATTTGCAGTTTTATTCGTATATTTGCAACAACCTATTTATAAACTAATATGCATAAGATTATCAAAATTGTTATTGGAGCATGCCTGTTTCCCATCATGGTGCAGGCACAACAGAAATATGTGGGAGGCGACATCTCGTTGCTGCCAACATACGAGGAGCATGGGGTGCGTTATCTTGACCAAGCCGGCGTGCAGGTGGAGCCGCTGAAATATTTCGGAGAAAAGGCCGGATGGAATGCCATGCGCGTCCGCGTGTTCGTAGACCCGTCAAAAGCATCCGATGAGCAAAAGAAAGAGGGTGTGAGGCAAGACCTCAACTATGCAACAGCATTGTGCAAACGCATCAAGGACGAGGGCTACGCGCTGATGTTGGATTTCCATTATTCCGACACGTGGACCGATCCGGGACAGCACTCCACACCTTCGGCATGGAACAGCAGCGACCCTAACGTGTTGGCCGACAGCGTTTACCGGTACACAGTCAGAAGCCTGAAGTATATGAAAGAAAACGGGGTGGTGCCCGACTTCATTCAGCCAGGAAACGAAATCACCAATGGCATGATGTGGCCCACAGGCTGGTGCTTACCTGATGGTACAGACTATAAGGGCGGCACGTTCGCCAATTTCGTGAAATATCTGAAGGCAGGCGTGAAGGGTTGTAAGGAGGTGTGTCCGGAGGCAAAAATCGTTATCCATACGGAGCTGAGCACTCAGTGGGCAGTAACCAACTTCTATAACACGCTGGGCAATCAGGTGGATTATGACATCATCGGACTGAGCTATTATCCCGATTATCACGGAACACTCGGCACGCTTTCCTCAACACTCAACACGTTGGAAAGCAAGCATGGCGATAAAGACATCATGATTGTGGAGACCGGGTATGGGGCGAGATGGGCATTGGGCAGCAAATATTCCTCCACCGTGCACAAGACCTGGCCGCTCACGGAGGCCGGGCAGAAGAAGTTTACCAACGATTTGATCAACGAGCTCAACAAACATCCGAAGGTTACCGGACTTTTCTGGTGGATGCCGGAGGACAATGAGTTCTGGGCCGATGCCAATCCTGCCCGCAGTTCTTGGTGGAATGCGTCTCTTTATACACAGAACACCGGCAAGCCACTCGCCGCCATGTTTGAGTTGCAGCGATTTATCGGCAAAGACCCAACAGGCATTGTTTTGCCCTCAATTTCATCGTGTGCCGATCTTTCTACCGGTTTGTCCGTACCCTTTTTCTACAATCTTCAAGGGCAGCGACTGTCCCCGACCGTTCCCAACCGTCGTGGCATCTACATCAAAGGTGGCAAGAAAATTGTTGTCAGGTAATAACTGTTATTTCCATAACATCCTGTCATCTCCTGCACACCTCTATCCCATTTCGGCCATTTTCATGAGCCGGGCAATTTCTGTTTCCCTGATAGCGAGCGTCCTTTCCCGTTCTGCTATGTCTCTTTCCTTATTTGCCAAAGCCTGCTCCCTCTGAACAAGACGGGCACATCTTTTGGCAAACTCCTCATCATTCCCAGGATATTGGAAACTATGAGGATGTTCCCGCCGGTACGCCATTCGTCCTCGTGTCATCTCTTCCTTGACACCTCCGTTCTCCAGGAATTTCTGTTTCAACCTCTCGATGAAATTACGTAGCATCTTGTCTTCCTGGCAAATCAATGTGATGCAGATGTTGGCAATGGCTTCTGCACTACGCTTCTCAATATCATGCATATAGTATTCACGGTCGTTGTGTTGATGACAGGCTCTTAACATCTTCTCATAACGAGGGTCTCCCTGTTGCCAGATGGTGTAACCGTGATGAACAAGATAGTCTTTGTAGTCTTCCAACAACTCCTGATGACTGGCCTTAGCCACATTCATCAACTTGATTTCCGTCTCCTTTGAAGTGACCGAAGCTGCCGATCCTTCCACAATATTTTGCTTCCCCGATCGTGCCGCTTGCAACATCTGGTCTACGGTCCGGTCTTTGTATTTGTTGAGAAAATGCTCACAGAAATAATAAGTTAAGTCGCAAATACATTCCGACTTCTTATAAACGATCAAATTGTGATATTGCCCGTTTTGTGGAAGAAAGTTGTTGTTTATCTTAACCATAGGTTAAATCATAAAGGTTGATAGAACAAAGGTTGCCAGATTAAAGAAAATAGAAATGAGTTAAAGGTAATAGGGATAGTAGAAAATAATAGGAAGATATGGAAAACAAGAAAGCAGGATAAAAGAAAATTAGGGGTCATAGGAGATTATAAGGGAAGATAGGAATGAGACACAGAGCTTATAACCCCCTATCAGTTCCTATATTATCTTATCCATTGCTATAATCTCCTATCTCCCTATCATCTTCTATCTCTCCTGTTCATCCTGTTGTTCTTTCACAACTTTCGGTCCGCGCACCTTCTCGTTTTTCTTCAACCCGCTCTTGATTTGGATGTTAAGACCGTCGCTCAGCCCCGTCACAACCTTGCGGCGGGTGTATGTTTTATTGTCGTCCGTGCCACCAACGACATACACATAGGTATCGGTGCCCTCAAACTCGATAGCGCTCTCCGGCACGGTAAGCACCCCTTTCGCCTCTTTCAACACAATCTCCGCGTTGGCACTATAGCCCGAACGAATCTTCGTGCCACTCGTTCCTTGCACTGCCGCCTTGATTTCGAACTGATTGGCACCATTGTTTTCCACAGCCTTAGGCGAGATATACTCCAGCGAGGCAGTGAGCTTCTCACCCTCCATTGCACCAATGGTGATTTTCATGGGCATTCCCACAACAATCTGTCCCACTTCGGTCTCGTCCACATTCCCCCTGAAAATCAGGTCGCCCATATTGGCCACCGAGGCGATGGTAGTACCATCGTTGAACGTGTTGGACAGAATGACGGTGTTTCCCACCTTAACAGGCACGTCGAGGATTAGCCCACTGATGGTGGATCGTATGAGCGTGCTGCTGGTATTAGCATTCTGCGCCGACACGCCGTCGCGCACCACCTGCAGGTTATCGTTAGCGGCCCGCAACTCTTCCTTGGCTTGAAGGTATGCCTTGCGCACTTGGTCATAGTCGTTGCCGGCTATCAATCCCTTGTCGTAAAGCGTTTTTTGCCGATCGTAGTCCACCTTAGCTTGATTCAGCACAATCTTCGCCGAGCGCACTCTCGCCTGTGCCGAGCTGAGCATGTTCATGTCGGGGATGACCTTTACCTTGGCTATCACCTCACCGGCGGTCACCATGTCGCCCGCCTCTTTGTATATATTGGTGATGATACCCGATATTTGCGGTTTGACGTTCACCTCGTTGCGGGGCTCTATTTTACCCGTCACCACAGCGGTTTTGTGCACATCTTTCATGGTGGGCAGAAACTCCTCGTAGGCCACCAGTTGCGGCCTGCTCTTTTGCCAGAGGAATATGAATGTTCCGATAAAAACAAGCAGCACCAGCGCCGCAATGATAAATTTGAAATATTTTTTCATCACCAATTATGAATTATAGGTTTTATAATTACGAGTTACGTATGTAAAGCGTGGAATGTTCATAGTTACGAATGACGTGTATGGAATGTGAAGCGTGGAATGTTCATCGTTACGAATGACGTATATGGAATGTGAAGCGTGGAATGTTCATAGTTACGAATGACGTGTATGGAATGTGAAGCGTGGAATGTTCATAGTTACGAATGACGTGTATGGAATGTAACGTGTAAAATACAGAGGCTCAATAATTATGAATTTTGAATTATGAATTATGAATTACTCATCTCTCATGGCATCCACCGGCTTGATGCTCATGGCCCTGATGGCAGGCGCAAGGCCGGCCACAACGCCCAGCATACAAAGGAAAGCCAACGCTCCGAGTGCCGCCCAAAAACCTATCTGGAAATGGGCCGCCATGATGCCGTCGTTGGTGTTGGCCACTTCGAGCATCTGCAAGACGAACACCGCGAACAGTATGCCGCTCATACCGGCCACCGTGGTGAGCACGATGCTCTCCGAAACGATTTGCGACAGTATCATCTTGGGCGTGGCTCCGATGGCTCGCCTAATGCCAATCTCGGTGGTGCGCTCACGTACCGTGACCATCATAATGTTTGAAACACCGATGCCCCCAGCCAGCAACGTGCCTATACCGACCAGCCAAATCAGGAAGTTGACACCCTCAAACAGGCTGTCTACCATGCCATACATCACCTCGGTATTGAACACCGAGATGGCCTTCTCATCGGTCGGATCCACACGATGTGCCCTTCCGATGACTTCTCGCAGGGGTTGCGTCAGATTGCCCATAGTCACACCGGGCTTGCCCGTGACACAAATGATGTGTACCACATCGCCCAAATTATAGACCCGCTGCATGATGGTGAGCGGAATAGTGACACTTTCCTGCACGTTGCCATTGATGTTCATGTTTCCCGGACTGTAATCCACGCCTACCACATTGAAATACAATGAGTCTACGCGCACCAGCTGTCCGCATGGGTTTCCACCGTTGGGAAAGAGTGTCTTGTAAACCTTCTTGCCTATCACGCACACTTTACGGTCTTCCGCTATGTCCATATCATTGAGGTAACGGCCATATAAAATGGTCGGCTCCTCTACTTTGGCGTATTCGGGATAGATGCCTTTGACATTGCCCACAAACTTTTTATCGCCGGCCACGACGGTTTTACCCCACTCTGTCACCAATGGGGTAACGACGTCCAACTCAGGCACATGGGCGCGCAATCTCTCAACATCCCTATATGTCATGTTCCATTGACGACCCTTGCGGAAGCCCTCATAAGGCTTGGTGGTGGGCTGAGCGAAAGTGAAAGCAGAATTTGTAGCAAACCCCTGAAAGTTTTTGGCCAGCAATTCTTCCAGTCCATCGCCACCACCAATGAGCACCACCAACATGAATACTCCCCAGAAAACGCCGAATCCTGTGAGGAACGAACGCGTCTTGTTTCGGGTGAGCGTATCCAATATTTCACGATATGTGTCAATGTCAAACTTCATTGTTCGTACTCTGTTGATATCATTATTGTCATGCCTTGTCTCATTCAGCTCTCAACGCATCGATAGGCTTGATGTGCGCCGCACGCCCTGCCGGCACCAGCCCAGCAATAGTTCCGGCCACAATCATCACCAATGTGGCCTCCAAACAAACACCTAATCCCACCGTAGGATTTAGAAATATGGTCATCTCAAACAATCCCGAATCCACCGTCTTTGACCCTGCGGTGGCATCCAAATAGGCGTTGGCCCCGATGCCGAGAAGCATGCCTATGTATCCGAAAAAGGTGGTGATGATCACGCTCTCGATAATGATGAGCCGAAGAATGGACCATGGCGTGGCTCCGATGGCCTTGCGCACGCCAAACTCGCGGGTGCGTTCCTTGACGGTGATGAGCATGATATTGCTCACGCCGACAATACCTGAGAGCAACGTAAAAATGCCGATGATCCACAGAGCGGTGCGGATAATGGACATGCCCGTTTTCATTTGGAGATTTTGGGTAAACCTATTCCAAATCCAAACCGCATTGTCGTCATCGGGAGCGGCATGGTGGTTGGCGTTCAAATCGGTTTTGTAGAGTTTCTCAAAATCCTCGTTTTCCTGCACACTGTTCAGTCCGTCGAAAGAAAATATGATGTTTTCCACCTCGTCGCCACGATTATATATGGTACGAACAGTGCTGAAAGGGCAGTAAAACTGGGTGTTCATCTGGCTCATATCACTTTTGTAAATACCGACGATTTTAAACACGGAATTGTCTACCTTGACATCTTTTCCCACCAAGGTGACTATATCGCCGTCCACCAACTCCTTAGCTTGGTTCTCGCTAATGACCATTGCTTTGCGCCTCTGATCATTGTCCATATCGTTGACAAAGCGTCCGTGCAACATCTCTATCTTGTTGATGTGCATCAGGTTGGGATAAACACCGCAGATCATTCCACTGACATAGTTACTGCCATAAGACACCTGAACGCCGTCCTGCGTGACCCGGGCGCCCAACTCCCTGACCACATTGGTGTGCTTGTGCTTGGTGGTTTGCATATCCCGATCGTTGAGCGTGATCCATCTTCCTTCGTTCATGCCCTCGTAAGCCTTAGACGTTTGCCCTCCGCTCACCTGCATAGAGTTGGCCAAAAAATGAGACGTGTTGTGCTCAACAGCGTTGATAAAACCGTTGCCGGCACCCAAGAGGAAGATAATCATGAATATCCCCCACGCCACAGCAAAGCCTGTCAACACCGTGCGCAACCTGTTGCGACGTGCCGTTGCCCATATTTCTTCGAGAATATCAAACATACCGGCCTCCTATTTCATCAGTCCATTCACTCCGAACGGCGACGCGTTGTGATCAAGGTTTTCCTCGATTTTGCCTATCATACCATCCTTGATATGCACTATTTTGTTGGTTTCGTTGGCCACACCGCTCTCATGTGTCACCACCACAATGGTCTTGCCTTCCTCCGAATTGAGTCTTTTGAGCAGCTTCATCACCTCCACACTCGTCTTGGAATCGAGCGCGCCGGTAGGCTCATCGGCCAAGATAATCTTGGGATTGGTGATGAGCGCGCGGGCGATGGCCACACGCTGCTTCTGTCCTCCGGACATTTCGTTGGGATAGTGATCGGCCCAAGGCAGCAGCTCCAATCGCTCAAGATATTCCAACGCCATTTGATGGCGCTTGCGACGAGACACACCTTGGTAGAGCAGTGGCAGCTCCACGTTCTCCACGGCAGTCTTGAAGCCAATGAGATTAAAACTCTGGAAAATAAAGCCGATAAACCGATTGCGGTACTCGGCACTTCGCTTCTCGCTCAAATTCTTGATGAGCGTGCCGGCCAGCACATACTCGCCGCTATCATAGTTGTCGAGGATGCCAAGAATGTTGAGCAGTGTAGACTTGCCCGATCCCGACGCTCCCATGATCGAAACGAACTCACCCTCCTCGATGTCGAGGTTGATTCCCTTGAGCACATGCAGCGGCTGCGCGCCGAAGTAGGTCTTATTGATGTCCTTGAGATGTATCATACTGTCTTTTGACGCACTGCAACTACAAAAAGTTGCAACTGCTGTGGCTATCTAAGATAATAGGTAATTGTCTGGTTGCACTTGGTCTTGACTGGCTTTCCGTTCAATGCTCCCAGTGTCCACGCAGGCATTTTCTTCATCACATGATAGGCTTCCTTGGCAAAAGCAAGTGAGATTGCCTTTTTCAAATCCTTTTGCTTGGCGGTCGTCAACTTATCAAATGCTGTTTTGTTATAGCTTGTTATGGTACATTCCTTGGCTTCGAAATTGCAACATTTGCCATTCTCGTCCACATCAAACACCATTTTCACCTTACCCTCAGCTCCATATTTCTGTGCCACTTCGGGATATTTCAAGTTCTTGGCCATGAATGTCTGTCGCGCCGACTCTCCTCCGGGAAACTCCGGAAGGCTGGGCATGCCCGAGGGATTGTCAAGATTTATCGGCATCTGCGATATAAAACCCTCCTCGTTCAGCTTGCGGAGGGCATCCTCTACTTTCTCCAACACTACCGTCCCAAGCAGCACTTTGCCGTCCGGGTCTATGATATAATAGGTGGGAATCCAATTGACATGATAGTCCTGATCTATTTTACTCTCCTTCTTCCATTTCTTCAACTCGCTGTAGTGCAGCCAGTTCATGTTGTTCCCTCGGATGCAGCCGGCCCACGCATCGCGGTCGGTGTCAAACGAAACACCGATGAACTGCACGCCCATCAGGCTGTATTCATCGTGCAACTCCTTCACCTTGGCTATGTCTTTTCGACAGTCCGGGCACCACGATGCCCAAAAATCGATCACCACATAACGCCCACGGAAACTGCTAAGAGAGACATTTTGGGTGGTATCTTTGAAGTCAATAACAAACTCCGGAGCCACTGTGCCCGGGCGGAGCAGGTCGGCAGCATATTTCACATCGGGGTCTTCGTTGTCCTCTTGGGCATTCGCGCCGATGGCTCCCACCAGCAGAAGCATGGTTAAAAACAAATATTTTCTCATTGCTTATGGTTTAGTTTTATATTTTTTCAATCGTCAGGGTCTGGTCACAATAGTCCACCACCGCCGGGCGGTGGGTGATAAAGATAACGGTCTTGTCGTGCGCGGCCAGTATGTTTTGGAGCAGCTGCCGTTCGGTCTCAGGGTCGAGAGCCGACGTGGCCTCATCAAAGAGCATGATGCTACGGTCGCGCAACAATGCACGGGCTATGGCGATGCGCTGCGCCTGACCTTCAGACAGTCCGCCACCCAACTCCGAGCACACGGTGTCCAGCCCTTCAGGCAAGTCCATCACAAACTCCGCACAACTCTTTTTCAACGCTTCCTCCATCTCCTCATCGGTCGCATTGAGCTTGCCCAAACGCAGATTATCGCGTATGGTGCCACTCATCAGGGTGTTGCCCTGCGGCACATACACAAAGTTACAGCGCAGTCGAGGGCTCAACACCCTATGCTTTCTATCGTTGTAAATCTCTACCGTGCCATGCTGTGGAGCCACAAGCCCTAAAATCATTCTTACGAGTGTGGTTTTGCCCGCCCCCGTCTCGCCCAGCACAGCCGTGCACGACCCGGGACGGAAGTCGAAGTCGAGATCGCGTATCACGTCACCATCCACATCATCGTAACGATAGGACACCCGCTGCAATCTCACGCCACAGGGGGCCGACAGTTCGATAGGCGTGCCCTGTTCCTCCAACGGGTTTTCTTCCAACTCCATCAATCGCTCAACAGCCGTGAACACGGAGACAAAGGCGGGAACAAGTTTGGTCAGGTTGCGCGCAGGACTTTGGATGCGGTTTACCAACTGCAAGAATGCCGTCATGCCACCAAACGTCAGGGTATGGTCGGCCAATCGAACGGCTGCCCAAAGGAAAGCCACGAGGTAGCCCGCCGCAAATCCAAAATTGAGAATGAAGTTGCTGAGCACCGAAAACGCCGTGCGCTTCACCACTCTATGGCGCAATATGCCCTGCGTCGTCTCCAAGCGGTCCACCATCGGCCCCTCGCTCTCCAACGTCTTGATGAGCATACGGTTTTGTATGGTTTCCTGAAGCACACTTTGTACGTCTGAATCCGAACTACGGACAGCACGGTTGAGTTTACGCATCCTACTGACATACACTTTGCTGAGCAAGACAAACACAGGGATAATGGCCACTGTGATGAGGGCCAGCGTGGCATCCATCGAGAACAAATACCAAAAGGCGCCGATAAACAGTGCCAACACCGACAGCGTGTTGGGAATGACCTCTGTGAGAAAAGTCACCACATTGCCAACATCAACCTCTAATCGGTTGAGCACGTCACCCGAATGGAGCGCCTCCTTGCCGTGCCACTGCGAGCGCAGAATACGGTCGAGCATACGCTGCTGCATGCGGTTTTGTGCCCGAACACCCAGAATGTTGCGCACCCAAACACCCGATATGTTCAGCGCGAATCCGCACAAAACGAGTCCACCCATAAGCCCCACCGCAGCATACAGCGAGCCTTCAGCTGCCCCCGCAGCCACGTCGATGGCATGCTGAACGGCCCAAACCTGAGCCAGCGACACGCCTACCGACCCCAACCCGATAATCGCATTGAGCGTCGCTTGGAGCCTGTTGCCGCGCCAAGCGTCCCAGAGCCAATGCAGAAGCCTACCCAAGTCCATTCGGGAGAGAGCATCTAAGATGGTCTGCTTGATGCTTGTCGTATGTTGCTGTGGATTTGAAATTTTCACTTGTTCCTGTTTAAAGCCATCCGAGTTCTACCTCTGATCCGCTCCCCACATCAGCTTATCGCGCAGCGTGGAGAAGTAGTGCGTGGCCTGTTGTTTCACAATTTGTATCTGGTATGGAGCCTTCATGATGCGAATTCTCGATCCCTGACGCAACTTTTCCGACCGTCCGTCTATGGCTGCGAGGAAGTTGTGATTGCGGCTTTCCACCTCAATGTCGATCACACAATCATCGTTGATGACGATCGGCCGCACGTTCAGGCTATGGGGTGCCACCGGAGTGATGCACAGATTATGGGCCGACGGAACAATGATGGGACCGCCGTTGGAGAGATTATAAGCCGTGCTGCCTGTCGGGGTGGAGATAATCAGTCCGTCGGCCTGATAGGTTACCAGAAACTGTCCGTTGATGCTGCAACGTATGGAAATCATCGAAGCGTTGTCGCGCTTGAGCAATGCGATGTCGTTCAGGGCATACGGACTGCCTGAAATCTCCTCACCGTCCACCTCAATCTTGATCACCGAGTGTGCCTCCAAATGACAAGTGCCATTATAGATCTCGTCGAGCGCAGACTCTATTTCCGTTGGCAGCACATCTGCAAGAAATCCCAACCGGCCCATATTGACACCGAGAATGGGGATGCCGCGACACACCACACGGTCGGCAGCTTTCAGAAAGGTGCCGTCGCCACCTAAGGAAACCACAAAATCGGCCTCAAAGTCGTCATCGTCGAACACTTCCGAGCAATCGATGTCCAAATGCTGCTCCTGCGTCAGAAAATTAAAATAGGCGCGGTCGATAAACACTTCTGCTTCGCGCTTCTTCAAATAGTCGAGAATCCGATGGATAGCCACAGACTTGCGAGCCTGGTATTCATTGCCTATAAGTGCAAAACGAAGTTTCCGATTTTTCATACATCTCAAATTATTAATACATAACCAAACGGTTTGGGCACAAAACCATACCGTGACCGGAGCAATCTCCCGGCAGTCTTGCGTTGCTTCCTGCCGACGCTTTAAGCGATTGCTCCTGTTGCAAATTTACATAGAATAGTTAACATGGCAAGTTTTCAGACAGATTTATTCCATTATTTTTGCGCTAAATTAACAGGTCTGTTTGCACAAATGCCCATATTATCCTTAGCTCACGACCATTTTTCAATGTTTTGAAGGTCATATATTTATCAACAAAATTCTGTTAAGCCGGTGACTCCATGCGCTTCGTTCACTCTGAAAACCGTAGTATCTCCGTCCGAAATCCGTTCAACCTGCTCAATACCTTGCTGAGCAACTATTCGCGTAATATAACTTTACAAACATCCCCAAATGCTTCGCTTATTTGAAAACAACTTTCCTTCGGTCTGAAATTCGCCAAAATTACGGCTATTCGCAGTTCGTTGATAATCAGTACGTTTCGATTTTCCCACTTTTTCTCCTCATCGCTTTCATCTGCGGTTACATATCGAATGGCATCGCGAGAAGGCTTTAAACGCAAGGCGGATGAAGCCTAACCGCAGTGCCGTTAAGGCCTAACCATATTGCCATTAAGCCTCCGTCATGACAGGACGGAATTCAAACCACGAAAAGAGGACTGTTTTCTTGTTGTGCGAACTGATAACAAGCGGAAAAACATAGCCCTTTTTGCGCTAAATGATTAAAATATAAACCTCAAAAAATGGTAATCATTTTTTACATATCGGAGCATAAAGACAGCGTAAAATCACGAAAAAAATCACGTTCAAAACAGCAGAACGCCACCTTGACATCACTTTCGGACAGTTCTTTTGAATATCAAATGAAGGCTGGACATACCGCCTTTGAGCCATTCTCCTGATTACTCCTCCATTAAACGGTCTGCAAAAACACGACAACAATCTTTTTATTGCAATATATTGCCGGCTTGTTTGGTTTGCTGATAAAAACATTGTATATTTGTTAGTTCCATCAAACTTTGTTTAAACCATGCATACTTTCATCATAGAACACAGCCTCAGGCTCATCGCCGCCCTTGTTTTTGGTGGCATCATCGGGCTCGAACGCGAGTACCGTTCCAAAGATGCCGGATTTCGCACTCACTTCTTAGTGGCTTTGGGTGCCGCCCTCTTCACCATTATTTCACAATACGGTTTTGGCGACGGAATAAAGGATAGTTCGCGCGTGGCGGCACAGGTGGTTTCGGGAATCGGTTTCATCGGCGCAGGTCTCATCGTGTTTCAGAAAAACACGGTGCGCGGACTCACCACAGCAGCCGGCCTGTGGGTCACCGCCGCCATAGGCATGACGTGCGGTGTGGGGATGTATGCCCTTGCTGCCATCGTTACCGTCCTCATATTGTTAGGGCTCGAAGTGCTCAACAAAGTCATCCCACAAACCACCACAACAACACTGCAAGTGTCGTTTTCTTCACCCACGCGGGAAAGTGCCCAACGCGTGGTTGAGCAAATCAAAAGCCACTGTCTGGAAGTGTTTTCATTCGAACTGCACAGTCGCCACACCTCGCAGGGAAGTCTGTACGAGGTGAAGATGGAAATCAAAGTACAGACGCGCGACCACAACCGACTAATTCTCGACGACATGGAGGAGTTTGACGACGTAACGATGGTTAGCATAGAATAAATGTGTTAGACCTCTCCCATACAGCAAAAGGAGGGAAAAACAACACTGCAAGCAGGCTGTTGCACAAGAAATTATTGCCTATTTTAATGGGATTTCTCGATTTTTTTGTGTAAGTTTGTGATATATTTTGATGTTCTGTCATCAACAGAACTGAACTAAAAAACTATATTATGGCTAAAGTTTATACATTTCTCGCCAATGGTTTCGAGGAAATCGAGGCATTGGCACCCGTCGATATTCTGCGTCGCGGTGGCGTGGAAGTAAAAACCGTGAGCATCACAGGCTCTGAATATGTGGAGTCGGCACATGGCGTAACCGTCAAGGCTGATATGAAATTTGAGGACGCAGCCAACTTCGATGATGCCGACATTCTGCTATTGCCCGGCGGTATGCCCGGAGCGAGCAACCTGAACAACCACGAGGGGGTGCAACAAGCACTCATGGCGCAGCACAAACGTGGCAAACGCATCGGCGCCATCTGTGCGGGGCCGATGGTGCTTGGCTCACTCGGTCTGCTCGAAGGCAAGAAAGCTACGTGTTATCCGGGCTTTGAAAAATACCTCACCGGTGCCACCTACACGGCTGAACTCTTCCAAGAAGACGGCAACATCATCACCGGCGAAGGCCCGGCAGCCGTTCTCCCCTACGCCTATCGCATCCTCAGCTACTTTGTAGGCGAGGAGAAATCGGCCGATGTGCAGGTGGGTATGCGGTACGACCACCTCATGGGCAAATAAACACGACCATCATTATATACTGAATTTATGGATTATGTAATCATTGTTGCCGGCGGCAAGGGACTGCGCATGGGGAGCGAATTGCCCAAACAGTTCCTGCCCATTGGCGGCAAGCCGGTGCTGATGCGCACCATAGAGCGGTTTCAGGAGTACAGTCCGGCACTGAAGATTATTCTCGTACTGCCCAAAGACCAGCAGGAATTCTGGCGCGAACTGTGCCGAAAACACGATTTCAACACGCCACACCAGATTGCCGACGGCGGTGAAACCCGCTTCCAATCGTCCAAAAACGGACTGGCACTCATCCCCGATGACGCAGAGGGAATAGTGGCCATACACGACGGTGTGCGCCCATTTGTATCGAAAGCCGTGATAGAGCGTTGTTTCGAAGCCGCCCGCGACGACTATGCGGCCATTCCCGTGATGCCGATTACCGAGACACTGCGGTATGTCGATCGGGGGCATGGGCACAACGTGATGCGCGACCACTTCCGCTCGGTACAGACGCCTCAATGCTTCGACTTGGCATTGGCCAAGCAGGCTTTCAACCAGCCCGACCGCGAAACCTTCACCGATGACGCCTCGGTGATAGAGAGTTTGGGGTGCCAAGTAACGATGGTGGAGGGAAACAGAGAGAATATCAAACTCACCACACCATTCGACCTGAAACTCGCGGATTGTTTAATTCAGAATGCATAATTCATAATGCATAATTCCATTACCATAACCTTGGCTATTACGGAAAATGGAAGACGGATGAGAATCGAGTCTTATATGGAGACAATTTAATTATGAGATTAAAGCATTACGCTCATGAAGTCATCTGAAGAAAATATTATTGTCGTCAAAACTAAGAGCTTTTCAGTGAGGTGTGTCAAGCTATACAAATATCTGTGCAACAAAGATGGAAACTATATTATCGGAAACCAATTGCTGCGATGCGGTACAAGCATCGGTGCAAATGTCAAGGAAGCCATACGCGGACAGTCTAAGGCCGACTTTGGAAGCAAGATGAATATTGCATTGAAAGAAGCGAGCGAAACTGAATACTGGATTGAATGGCTAAGAGATGCCGGTTATATCAGCAATGAACAAGCAAAAAGCTTACTCGATGATTGCGTCGAACTGATAAAACTTTTGACTTCCATAGTCAAATCAACTTTTATTTCTTGCAAGTCATAACATTTCATTTTGAACGATGCATTTTCACCATTGCCCTTATCAGCAAGGTGATGGAATTGTGAATTATGCATTATGAATTATGCATTATGTTAAATCTTTTAGATCAAGACATCATGTATCTGCCCGGGGTGGGACCAAAGAAAAAAGAGATATTGAGCAAGGAACTCAACATCCATACATGGGGCGACCTGCTGGAATATTATCCTTACAAATATGTGGATCGCACGAAAATATACCGCATTATGGAACTATCGGGCGAGATGCCCTTTGTGCAGGTCAAGGGAAAGATACTAAGTTTCGAGGAGTTTCCGATGAGTGCGCGCAAGAAACGCGTTGTGGCCCACTTTACAGACGGGTACGGAATCGTAGACTTGGTGTGGTTCCGCGGTGCACAATATGTCTACAAAAACTATAAGGTGGGCGAAGAATACATCGTTTTTGGCAAACCCTCCGTCTATCAAGGACGATACCAGTTTGCACACCCGGAGATTGACAGGGTGGCCGATTTGAAATTGGACGAGATGGGGATGCAGCCCTACTATAGCACCACAGAAACGATGAAGAAGCGGGGAATGATGTCGAGGTCGATAGAAAGGCTCACCAAAACACTCGCCACGAAGATTCCGGCAGGGTCGATTCAGGAAACACTGTTACCATCGATGGTCAGTCGACTAAACCTCATGTCCCGTGAAGATGCTTATCGAAAAATACACTATCCGCAAACGTTGGACGATGTGCAGCGTGCCCAAGTGCGCCTGAAGTTTGAGGAACTGTTCTATGTGCAGCTCAACATCCTGCGTTACGCCTCAGAGCATCGGCGCAAATACAAAGGCTATATCTTTGGAAAGATAGGGCCCATATTCAACAATTTCTTCGCGGAAAACCTGCCCTTCGACCTCACTCAGGCACAAAAACGGGTGATACACGAAATACGCGACGATATGCGTTCGGGCCATCAGATGAACAGACTGCTGCAAGGCGACGTAGGATCCGGCAAGACATTGGTGGCGCTGATGTCCATGCTCATTGCCATAGACAATGGGTTCCAGACTTGCATCATGGCCCCAACGGAGATTCTTGCCGAACAACATCTCGATACAATCCGCGCTTTTCTACAGGATTTACCGGTGAGGGTGGAGTTGCTTACGGGCATTGTGAAAGGCAGGAAACGCAAGAAGATTCTTGAAGATCTGGTTGAAGGAAAGATTGATATTCTGGTGGGCACACACGCCATCATCGAAGATACTGTGCAATTCAAACAGTTGGGGATGGCCGTAGTTGATGAGCAACACCGCTTCGGCGTGGCACAACGTGCCAAACTCTGGGGCAAGAGCGAGCGGCCGCCCCATATTCTGGTAATGACGGCAACCCCTATCCCACGCACCTTGGCCATGACCATTTATGGCGATTTGGACGTGAGCGTTATCGACGAACTGCCGCCCGGACGCAAACCGGTGATGACAATCCATAAATTCGACAACCAAACCGTCTCATTATATAATGGTATACGTCAGCAAGTTCACGAGGGCAGACAGGTCTACATCGTTTTCCCATTGATTGAAGAAAGCGAGAAAAGCGATTTGAAAAACCTCGAAGACGGCTACAAGAAACTATGTGAGGTCTTCCCGGAGTTTCGACTAAGCAAGGTGCATGGGCGCATGAAACCGAAGGAAAAAGAAGCTGAGATGCAGAAGTTTGTGAGTGGAGAGACTCAAATTCTGGTAGCCACAACGGTGATTGAGGTGGGCGTGAACGTGCCGAATGCATCGGTAATGGTGATTCTCGACGCCCAAAGATTCGGACTTTCGCAGCTTCACCAACTGCGGGGACGCGTTGGGCGAGGAGCCGACCAAAGCTATTGCCTGCTCGTTACAAGCTATGAATTGGGAGCCGAAACACGTAAGCGCATCGACATCATGTGCCAAACCAACGACGGATTCCGCATTGCCGAAGCTGATCTGAAACTTCGCGGCCCGGGCGATTTGGAGGGAACGCAACAAAGCGGTATTGCGTTCGACTTGAAAATAGCCGATATTGCCCGCGACGGTCAGATTGTACAGCTCGCACGAAACGAAGCACAGAAGATTATAGACAATGACCCTCGCTGTGAAAAAGCACAATATTCCATATTCTGGAATCGGCTCAAGGAACTAAGAAACACACATATTAATTGGTCGGCCATCAGCTAAACAGGGCAAAATTCGCATTCGCTCAACATCGATTATATCCGGAATGTTCAAACCATTGAAGTTTGACAGGGGAAAAACGAATATCCGCTTGACGCACATCAAGAGCAAGGATGAAATAATTACAATATAGTAAATAAAATTATTAAAATGTTAATACTTTGTTGAAAAACGCCTTTTTGTGTTAAAACGCAATTATTTTTTTTGTTGATTGTGGTAATAAACACAATTTTTTATTATCTTTGCGAAGTCTTTTGAAAATTGAAGAGCAATCTATTATGCACTTTATTTTTCTATTTTGAGGAACATTTTGCTTTCTCGAACACAATAAAACCTAAGATATAAATTAGAATTTATGACTCTGAAAAAGACTGCAAAGACCCTGACCATATCTCTCCTTTTCGCCCTTACGGCGATACCGGTTGCCGGCCAAGACCTGCTGGCCAGACAAGCACCAGTAGATCGTCGCGCCAAGAAACTTGACTCCATAGAGATTCGGTCTGTTGTTGCAAGAGAGAATATACAATCTCCCGCAGCCCGGCTTTACGGAGACGATTGGAATAATCAATACGCACACCGTGCTACTGAGCTGCCCGACTCTTTCGTCATTAACCTCCGCCATTTCTGCATGCCTACCCCAAGCCGTGTTGTTACCAGCAATTTCGGTAGTCGCTGGGGACGCCAACACAAAGGCCTCGACATTAAAGTTTATATCGGCGACACAATCCGTTCGGCCTTCAACGGCAAGGTACGCATTGTAAAATATGAGCGCAGAGGATACGGCAACTACGTTGTTATTCGCCACCCCAACGGTTTAGAGACCATCTACGGGCACCTCAGCAAACATCTGGTACGGGAAAATCAGATGGTAAGAGCAGGCGAGCCCATCGGTCTTGGTGGCAACACCGGGCGCAGCACGGGATCACACCTGCACTTTGAAACCCGTCTTTGCGGTGTCGCTTTGAATCCTGCACTGTTCTTCGATTTCCGTAATCAAGACGTGGTTGCAGACCAAGTATTGTTCAAAAAGGACTCCTATCAAAAGGAGTCTACCATCGCTACCCGTGAGCGAGGAAAGGTAGGCAATGGCGGATATACACGCGACCAAATCTACGGCACACCCGGACACAGTGCAGATTTGGCCTCTACGGCAGTCAGAAAAGCCATCAACCAGCCAGAGCGTGTGTACTATAAGGTTCTCAAGGGAGACACCCTCGAATCCATCGCCAGCAAAGTCGGTGTAACGGTAGACAAGCTCTGCCGACTGAACGGCTACAGAAGAAATCAGACTATACGTCCCGGACAGATTATCAGATATATATAAACAGCGTATCAGAGGTACATAAAAATCACGATTTATAAGCCAGCGGAATAAAGAAAAATCCGTTTTTCTTTAGAGGAATGGTACATAAACAGAGATTTGAGGAAATATAATCCGTTTATCAAAGATACTCAATATTATAGGCAACACACCTTGCCGACAGCCATAAAAAGCTGACAAACACAGACAACCATCAGCGCCCGAATGAATCATCATATCATTCGGGCGCTGATGGTTAATGCAAAGCGTTATGGAAAAAGATTCAAGTTATCTCTTGAATACAGACCTAACAACAAACCAAAGATGCATGGCGATGGTGGTAAAGAGTCCAAAATGGGAAACCATGACATGGAAACGCTCCTTCAATGAAGCCCAATGATTCTTAGCAGTCATTCCTCCCTCAAGATAGTTTACCAAAACATCGTCTATGTTTTTCAACACCAAACCTCTCTTTTCGGCCGCTTTCATAATCCTGATACACCAGTCCACATCGGCAGAATACCGATATTTCAGATGATAAGGCGTGGCTTTGGCAAGATCCGTGCGGGCATAAAACGACTGATGACAAACCACCATTCCCTGCCTGAAAGAACGCCACGACAGTTTCTCAGGTGGCTGCAACCGACGATGACGAATAAAACAGCCCTCATCATCCACAATATCCGCATTTCCGTAGAGCACTCCGGGCAGCTCCTCTCCTTCAACCAGACCATTGGAAATGTGCTCCAACGTATCCGGCGCAGGAAACACATCACCCGCATTCAGAAATACCAGATAGTCGCCGGTAGCCATCCCAATGCCTTTGTTCATCGCATCATAAAGCCCGCGATCTTTCTCAGAAACGACCTCTACCTGCAGTCCGACATTCAGGTTATACACCTTTGCCATGTAAGCTTGAGCCATAGCGACCGTACGGTCACTCGACAAACCGTCGATGATAAGATGCTCAATGTTGGCATGCGACTGCTCCATCACACTGTCAAGCGTGCGTTGAAGCTCATGTTCAGCATTGAAAGTACAGGTGATTATCGTAAATTTTATCATAAAGCATATCTTTTGGATGCCGCAGCATGGTTATAAATTTCTATATATTTCATGGCCACGACCTGTTGAGAATAGCGTGACACAACCTTTTTTATTGCATCTTGGCTCAAGCTGTCGTAGTCGGCCTCATCCAGCACCCAGCGTATTCCCCTCGCCAAGTCGGACGCACTTTTGAACATCGACACATATCCATTCTTGCGGTGGTCTATCATTTCGGCAATTCCCCCTACCCTAAAACCCACGCAAGGCACGCCACAAGCCATTGCCTCCATAATGGTGTTGGGCAGGTTTTCCGACAGCGAGGGTAATATGAAAACATCTATCGCATTATAAACCTCTACGATTTTCTTCTCCTCACTGATATATCCCAAAGGATAAACGGGCATTTCAAACTGCCCCTCGAACGCTTCGGCGTGGCCACCCAATATCACTACGCCCGTATTATCGCGCATCTCAGGGTGGTCTGACACCAATCGGTTACAAGCCTCTATCAGATAGTTCATGCCCTTGTTGATATTCGTTGCCTTCTGGGCTATAAATGCTATCAGACGCCTATCGTGCGGCAAATCCAAAGCCGTTCTGGCTGCCAGCTTGTCTTTTTTGCGAAAAACCGAAGTATTCATGGGGTTGGGTATATCCGTCACAATCTGTCCCCGAATCACCCCACTCGCCTTGGCCTCCGCCGCCAGCCATTTGCTGCAAGCCACAAAAGAGATATTGTAGGGCTTGAAAAAACTGTTTTTCTTCTCCCAAATCCGATAAGACAAGTCCTTGTCACCGCCTCCATGCGGAAGATATTTGCAATGAGAGCAGTGAGATTTGAATTTCTCACACCCTAAAGACAGATGGCAGATGCTCGATGCCGGCCACAAATCGTGCATGGTCCACACCACCGGCTTTCCACTTCTCAGAATCTCGCGAATGCCCGCCAACGACAACATGCCCTGATTTATCCAGGCCAAATGAATGATGTCTGCACGCTTAAACTCCGGCAACGACGTTATATCAACCCCTGCATTGGCTATATCCAGTTCAAATAAGTGTTTCTTAGAAAAGCGCAGATGCACGAAAATACACAATCGTTCCCACAGAAAAGCCAGGCGATGGCGCCATGAACGTGGCAGTCCGACCACATTGATGTTGTCGGTTTCCTTGTTCGCCACCAGCATACTTGCCTTGACACCATTGTTGTTCAAGGCTTCCACCAACCGTCCGGTAGCCACTGCGGCTCCTCCGGCTCGTTCACTTGTATTCACTAAAAGTACTCGCATCCTATCCGGTCTTAATATCACAAAGGTAATAAAAAGTAGTGGAAAAAGAATTCATCCCATCAAATATTATGTCCTGCGCCATTTAATTTCAATCCATTCCAACTCCACGTCCGCAAACATCCGGCATGCCAAAACACCCCGTTACCATTGTTCTGTGACAGGATTTGGCAGTATTAGCAGTTTGCATTTTACTGAACAAATATCCTTTCAGTCCTCGAAAATTCAAAGGCAATCCTCTCTCCCAACCTATATTCGTACAATATGTGCAACTCACAGTTGATTAAAATTTCATGTATATTTTATTTACAAACGTCCCAAAATGCTTCGCTTATTTCAAATCGAACCTGCCGTCGCCCGAAATACGCGAATTTGAAGCACTTTCGTATCTCTCTGACAATCAGAGCATTTCAAAAACAAGCTCTTATGTCCTCACTTTCCTGCCCCGCGATTGAGTATCGAATGGCAGTGCGAAAGGGCTTTAAACGCCATGTGGATGAAGCTTAGTCGCGCTGCGGTTAGGCCTCAACCACATTGCCGTTAAGGCTCCGCCATGATATGGCAGAATAAAATTTCCACTACAGGGGCTGTTTTCACGCATTGCGGACAGATAAAGAGGGGCAAAACATAGCCCTTTTTGCGCTGGTTGCTCCGAAAATAATCATCAGAAAACGGTAATCTATTTTTACACATCAAAAAGTCATGACAAGGTAACAAGGAATTGTGGGCATATATGAAAATTGCTGTTCCAATATAAGTTATAAGTATTTTCAGAGTGAATTTAAGCAAAAATTTAAGTGTCAAAGCCCATCAGTGTTTGTTGAAAGTCACCCGGACAACCTTGCGTCTTCACGGCCAAAAAGATTTGCCCAAAACTGTCCTCATATCCCGAAAACTTGATTAGCGGGAGCAAACGGGGGCTATTCATTTGACGAAATGATCAAAAAAAGGAGACGATTGCAACCTGTGTTCGTACACAATCTATTGATTTGTATCAAGAAAACACCCATTTTTCACCTTTACCGACATCAAAAGGTTGTGGCATCGGAATATTTGCCGTATATTTGCAACATCAAAAGGTTAATAGATTGTTTAGGTTAGTAGTAATAGATTTAGGTTTTTAGTTATTAGGTTTAAGGTAGATTTGATAGATTGTTTAACGGATGACAATGAAGGCCGTGAGGTTTTCATTCGATTCGAAAAAGTTTTTTTAGTTAAACATAAGATGTACGCTGAAGCTCGTTGATGAGTTTCAGCGTATTTTTTTTGTTATCTTCAATCGCAATCCCAACCCTCTCGTCCCACCTTCCATAGTTGCCTTTGGTCAGGACTTTCTCCGACACAAAAGCATGGGAAAGGCTGCGAACGCCTCTTTTTAAGGCTTTAAAGGCAGGCCGTTTACGTTTGTGGAAAGCATAGCCAAAGTCCTTCGGGGCAATTTTTTCCATCAAAAAACATTAGTCGAATGGCTTCATCTCGCCTCAATCCGAGCCTATCAGTCGCGTTCTATCAGGCACACCGCATAAGCTGCCATACCTTCCTCACGCCCCACAAAACCCATTTTCTCTGATGTTGTCGCCTTGATGCTGATGCAGTCTTCGTCACATCCGATAATCTTGGCCATACATGTCTTCATGGCGGGAATATGAGGGTTGAGCTTCGGATGCTCTGCACAAACGGTGGCATCGATATTGCCAAGTCGGTAGCCGCGTTCAGCCAACAGCTCTATGGTCTTTTTCAGAATCACCTTACTGTCCATATCGAGCGTTTTCTCGCTGGTATCGGGGAAATGGTAGCCTATGTCGCGCATATTGGCAGCGCCCAACAACGCGTCGCAAACAGCATGGAGCAGCACGTCGGCATCACTGTGTCCCAACAGTCCCTCACTATGCTCAATCTTAATACCGCCTAAAAAAAGGTCACGACCTTTCACCAACTTGTGAACATCGTAACCCATTCCAACTCTGATAGTCATATCTTTCTTCTTAAGAGCAGGAGTTAAGCCGTCGGGAAATCAAATCCTCACGCCAATCTATATGGTCGTGTGCGCCTTTACAGGAAGCACTATTCCCGTCTTAACCCCTTACAAAATCACCTTCTGTTAAACAAATCCTTGATACCGTCCATATCAAAACTCAGCGTGAAACGCAGCGTCTGGTCCAACGGATTACTCTTAGCCACAGCGATGACATAGCCGGCATCGAGTGAGAAAACGCTCATCTTGAATCCAGCTCCCACCGTGAAATACTTCATATTACCCTTATTGGCATGTTGGTCGTGATAGCCCGCACGCAACGCAAACTGGTCGTGGTAAACATATTCTGCACCAACACTCCACTGGATTTCCTGCAGTTCCTCCTTGAATCCGTTAGGAGCATCACCAAAACTCTTGAATATTCCGCCTATAGAAGAGATGTCGTAATACTTCTTCTGCACATAGTCCTGATAGTCGTTATATTTGTCTTTGTCCTTAGCCTTGTTGTACTGTTCTTCTGTAGGATAGGTCGGCACGAGGAGTTTGTTGGCATCTGCCGCAATGGTGAAACGGTTATACTCATCCAGCGGAATCATCAGCGATGCGCCCAGACGCATATTTGTCGGGATAAACTCGCTGTTGTCGTCGCCTCCGAAGTTAATCTTACTACCTATGTTGGAGATGTTCAGACCCAATCCCAACTGGCATTCGCGGTCGCCGATATTCAGGTAATTCTGATAATAAGCAGCTATATCCGCCGCAAAAGCCGAGCCGGGCGACGTGTCACTGGTATAATCCCACGTCAAATCTGAATAAATCCAGCGCACGGCTGCCGCAATCGAGAACTTCTCGCTCAGCATGAGCGAGTAAGCCACGTCCAGTGACATCTCATAGGGATTAATGGTCATGGCGTTTTCGTCCATGCTCGTCATCACTTCTCCCAAGGAGAAATAGCGCAGCGAGCCGGACACGGCACTATAGTCGCCAATGCGATAATAGCCGGCCAGATAGGCCAAATCCATGTCGTTGACCAACTGACGGAGCCAAGGCGTATAGTTCAGAGCCACTCCCGCACGGCTGATGGTGAATGGATATTTGGCAGGGTTCCAATATTGGGAAACCGCATCGGGATCGGTTGCCGCACCCACATCGCCCAAGCCCGCCGCACGGGCATCGGGCGCAATGGTCTGCGAGGTTACCGACGCTCTCACCGGATTAAACATATCTTGCTTGTCTTGGGCAGACAGTGTGAGTGCACAACCGCACATCATCAGTATCGCCCATATTCTCAGGAATTTGCTCATTTTCTATAATCAGTGTTTCTGTTTCAATACTATAAACGTTGCAACAAGTCTAATTATTGCTTATCACAACAAGTTTCTTGGCCTTGGAGGCTTCCGCGCTGCCATCGCTCGCCAAACGCACACGATAGAGATACACTCCCGTTTGAAGCCTTCCGCCATTGGCCTGCGTCAGATCCCAATCTACGGTGTAAGTTCCATTGGTTGATACTCCGGATTCGCTATGCGTCCACAATAAGCGGCCGCTGGTATCGAAAACGTCGATAACAACGTCCATATTGCTGCCGTTCATATCATGGCTGACGATGAATGTCGTGGATGTGGAAGCCGGGTTGGTCGATACATCCACACTGTATATAGAAGGTTTGAGTGATTTTACCACTGTGAAGTCGAGCGTTGCGGTGGAAGAATTGTTCTGGACATCCCACGCACGAAACAGTAAACTGTGCTTACCCGGCTCCAAATTCGGAATACTGAATGCCACTGTGCCACTCGTATAGGTGCCAAAATCGTATTGGAAATATTCGTTCAGCACATACGTTTTCGAGGGATCGCCATCAATAATGAGTAGTAGGTCGTGACCAATGCCGTTGCCACTGGCATTGATTCCGTCTTTATCCTTCAGCTGTGCCACAAAATAAGGCGTTATGTTCACACGACCGCCATTCTCAAAGTCAGGTGTATTCAGATAGCAATATATCTTCGGCCCCACAGAGTCTGCTTCAGCCTCGTTGGTGCCTCCGACAATATAATTGCTGTTAGCACCGTTGGCTATCAGCGTGTGGTCCGCGTTCACGGCATAGAGATTCATCAGACCGTTGTCACCGGAATAATTAATGTCTTTGGGTACGGCAAACGAGAAATCGAAGCGCCCGTTACGAACGCTGTCTGCCCCATTATATAATACATTTGTCCGGTCGTAGAATTTCACAGGCTCATCGGCATCGGCACTGATATTCAACCTCCCCGTTATGAGCTCACGCGAATCCCTCACCACAGCTGTCAGCACGCCATCGAAACCTTCGCCATGCTCGATATGTCCACTCACACGGGCTATACCGCCAGCCTTCAGATGAGCCGTGCTGCCGGGAGCAGCCGTCGATACACCGTTGATAGAGTCCACTATCACCTTCAATGAGGGCAGATTCAACGACAGAGCCGGGTCTCCCAACAGCGAATATTGAAGTTTGTTGGTCGTGCGGTCAGCCCCGGTGGTTATCATCAAATTCTTGGCACGACGCTGCGCCTCACCCAATGTCACGGCCTTGCCGTTCTCCCTGCTCAACACCTGACGCAGGAATGCCATGTTGATGACCTTATTATAGTTGGCATATACCGTACGCGTGGTCCCGAAGAAAGCTACCGCTCCGCCCTTGGGATTCAGCACTGCCGCTTCTCCGATGTTTGGCTCTACGCCGTCGAAAGGCATGATGTCACACGAAGCAGTAATCCAAAGGGGCAGATTCTTATTGCTGAAAACCTCAAAATCTTTGAGGTTGAGCACTCGTTCATGGGATATTTGGTCCTCGCGCCCATGTCCCACATAATCCATGATCAGCGCACCCGCAGCCTGCTGTTGCTTGATGACGCGCGTCACTTCCGGGTAAGTATTGCCCGTAGATGTGGACACTCCTTTATATGCATCCCACATCACCTTCTTGATTTGATACCCGGGATAGCGTTGGGCTATATCTTCGGCAGTCTCGTCCACATGCGTCATGTGCAGATTATCGTTGCCATCGTCACCCATAAACATCAACACGTTTTGCCAAGCGCCGGCATTAGCGTTTTCGGCATAACTGATGGTCTTGTCCACCATCACTTTGGCCTCGTCTTCCGTTGTCACCGGGAAACGCCCGACAGCCATATCCAACTTGTCCGACCTCTGCGGATTGGCACCTTCTCCATCGTCCAGCAAACAGAAGAAACCATCGTCTACATAACACGTAACCTTGTTGAAGGAGTTTTCGCTTTCAAAGCAAAGCAAATAGTCATCGGGGTTGAGATTACGACAATCGGAGGTAAGCATGCGGTTGTCCCACACACAATCGCCAAAGAGTAACAGGTATCGGGGCATATCTTTCTCGCTCTCTGCACGGTCGTAGAGCATCTTTAAGTAACGGCGATACGCGTTTGCATCGGGTGTACCGCTGGCAAACTCATTATAAAGTTCGTCGGCCGGGACAATGCGCACACGCATAGAATCGTGCGCCGCGTGGAAATCGGCCAAGCGCCGGGCTTGTGCCAAGAGTTTCTGAGAAGTGGGAATAATGATAATCATGTCGGCAGCTTTGTCGGCATGATGGTCCTGATTGGTGATGTTGTACACATACTCCGGCGTGGCGAACGAGCCGGTGAGATTCGGCGCCGGTGCTGCCTTCTCCCACGCCATCGACACATAATCCAATCGGAACGGGCCTCCCTGAATGTTTTTTAGCTTTACGGTGTCGGTGGCATGGAGCTTTGTCAGCGTATAGTTGCGGCTCACCTCCCGCCCATTATTGTATTCTCCAAATGCACCGGAGCTTAACTCCAACGTGCCCAACACACTATCGTTTACCATCACTTCGACCTGTACCGGAGTTCCGGAAGTCAGATTGACCGATAGGACTCCGGTTGTAGAGCCGCTGCGATTGGTCATCACAACAGTTTTGGCGCGCCCTTGGGCGATGCTCTCTGTGTCGAAAAGGTTTCTCCCACCGTGATACCAGCTATAGCCGTCTACCTCATAAAGTGAGTGATAATCGTTAGGAGAGGGATAAAATGAACTGAGAAAAGCGGTCGAATCGATACTTGTCGGTGCTGCGTCGCTTTCCGTAAGAAAATAGTATCCGTAGTCGGAATAGGGATTTCTGGTGCGTCGCGAAGCGGTGTTGCTGCTCCAACTCACAGGCCCTTTAGCATAAAACAACCGTTTGCCATTCACCGTACATGTGGGCACTTCTTTCAGATCGTCGAGCGCCTGCAGCTCACTGCCTACCAAAGTTTCGTTCTGCAAGTTTCCGCCATAACCATAAACCTTTACCTTGTTCAGGTCTGAAAAACCTGCTTTGCGTATCAATTCGCTTGTGAGCTGGTACACACCCGTTTCCGAAACGCGTATCTTTGCCCATCTGCCCGATGCCAAAACCGAATGATCGGCATAGCGCGAAGACTTGGCTGCAGCCCGTGTCATGGCTGAAACACGCCGGATTGAACGATTCTTCACTTTAGAATCAATGCGCAGCATAAAACTCACAAGTATCTGATAACGTCCTTCCCGATACACCAAAGGACAGAATTGCACCTCCAACGCCCCCTGCTTTCGGTCTAAAACAATGCGCTGCTGAATTTCGGGAAGCACTGGAAGACTATCGCCGGACAACTTGCGATAATTCTGTACATCGCGTGGAGTCATGTCGATAAACTCAGGATAGAGTATCGACGACGCATAGACGGAATCTTGGAAATTACCATCCAACGGCATTGAATAGGCAAATTGCGGCAACATCGAGTCTATCTCCACCTCATCAGAAGTAAGATTAAAGAAGCGCTGTGCCGAGCCTGTGAGGCACATGCACAAGGCTATTGCCATTCCCCAAAATCGTCTGTTGATGTTCATTTTGTTTGAATAAGAGTTGAAGGACGGTCCTTTGTCTCGACCTCTGTTGAACCACCCGTCTTCCTAACTGTCTTAATTTTCACTTGCAACGGAAGTCCAACACCTTTCTATCCTCCAAATAACCTTCCAAATGGTCATCTATTCGCACCGGCCCTACACCGGCAGGCGTACCCGTAAAGAGAATGTCGCCCGTCTTGAGTGTGTAATATTGGCTGATGTAAGAAATGATTTCGTCCACCTTATAGAGCATATCGCTCGTGCTTCCCTCCTGAACTGTTTGCCCGTTGATGTCGAGATGAAACCTAATGCGCTGTATGTCCAGAAATTTATCCTTGTCTATCCACTCACCAATACAGGCAGCACCGTCGAAACCTTTGGCCAAGTCCCAGGGACGTCCCTTTGCTATCATCTTCTTCTGAAGCTCACGGGCGGTGAAGTCTATGCCCACCGTCACGGCATCATAATAGCGTGGTGCAAATCGCTCCGAAACGGTTTTGCCCAGCTTGCAGATACGCACCACCATTTCTGTCTCGTATTCTATCCGTCCCAGATGGTCGGGAATGAAGAACGGTTTGCCATCCTTGAGCAGGCTTGAATCCGGTTTTAGGAATATCACCGGCTCCTCCGTTTTCAATAACGTACCATGCATCTCTTTATTGTGCAAGGCATAATTCATACCAATCGCAAATATCTTCATTGTTCAGTCTGTATTCGTTCGTTATTAATGCGTGTTGTTCCATTCCTGCATCACAAAGTCACGGCTGCGTCACGATGCCATATTTTTAACAGCAAAGAATGTTAATTGCTTACCACAAACTTCCGCCCCTGTCTGATATAGAGGCCTCGCGGTAGTTTGGTCGCATCCGTTCCCATATACTGTCCGTTGATGGAGTAGATGCGATTGTCGGTTGCGACAGTAGACTTGATGTCATTCACACCCGCAGTTTTTCGTTCCAACACGAGCTTCAACCCCTCGTAAGCGTCAATCTCGCCATAACCATAGAGGTTGTTTGGATAACTCAAGGTGGCATCATAACGACGGCAAGTCTTGTCGAAAATGTCGAGACAGTCCTGCATGGTGAGCGTGGGGTCGGCCTCAAGCCATAGAGCAATTACTCCGGTTACAACAGGTGCAGCCATTGATGTTCCCCCATTGCTGTTCCATGCATACGTGCGTCCGTTGTAGTCGAAATGCCGGACGTCGCTTTGCAGAGCTTCCCCGTTGTCGCTGTTGTTTTCGATATAAAACGAGCTGTAAGAGGAGACGATGTTCTGTCCCGGTGCCATCACGTCGGGTTTGGTGCGTCCATCCCATGTGGGACCGACCGCAGAGAACGGTGTGCGCACCCCATTGACACCTTTGTCATATACTTTGGTCTCGCCGAGATAATTGACAAAGCCCGTGCGATAAGCCGTAGCGCCCACACTGATGACGCTCGGCGCGCTGCTCGGAGACAGCACACTGTAGGTGTTGTCGCCGTCGTTGAGTGATGGATCGAGATTGGAAGGCCAAAAATAACCACTCGACCGAAACATCTCCACATCAGCATCCGACTGCGTGAGGCACACGGAGGTATTCACAGCTTTTGTTTTCTCTGTATCGATGACGGGGATAATCCAGTCGCATATCACATCGTTTGGATTATAACTTGAACGATAGGCGATGGCCTCAAAGCGGAAAGTGTACGAGCCCAAAGTCACCGAATCGATGTAGGTGGAATCCTGAGAAGCCAACACCTCGTCCATCCGAATCTCCTTTAAGTAGGGATTATTGACATCCACATACAGTTTGATTTGCATAGCGAAGTTGCTGGTGCTCTTGGTCGTGGCAATCACCGGCTGCAGACCAGGATTTGGAGTGCCTACAAAAATACCGGCCTTTTCCTGCGATGGAGTCTTCCTGATATGGGTAATCCGCTCACCGTCGTTACCCGCTGAGGACACAATAATGCGTCCCGGACCCACAAGCGAATCGAGCAACTCATAGTAGAGTTTGTCGTGTCCGTAAAAATCCTGCATCGACCCTTCACTAAAGTTGATGACACAAGGTTTGCCCACACGGTCGGCATAGTCGAATATATATTTGAATCCAAGCACATCGAGAGCATAGGTGTACTTGTAATAGTCCTCAGGGTTGAGAAGGTCTTTGTCGTCAGAGGTGACATTGCACACCAGACAAATATCACTGTCGTAAGCAATACCGCGATATGGCGACACTTTTCCATCGCCTTCTGCCCCGCTTCCCGCAGCAATGCCAGTGGTGTGGGTGCCGTGCGTCTGTGTCATGCCATCGCGCGGACGGCCTATCCGGAGCAAAGCCTCCTCTCCAACATAGTCGCGCCCGACGGGCAACGTACTCGCAAGGGTATCTTCCGACAGCTGGTCCCACATGGCCTTGATACGATATTGCGACATATCCGCAGTGTAAAAGTTGGGGTGCGTCAGGTCGAAGCCAATGTCCTGAACGCCCACAACAACTCCTTTTCCGGTATATCCATGCGGCAGATTAAGGCCATCGTACACCCGGTTAGCTTTCACGATTGTGGCGGTAGTATCGAGTTGCGCCGTTGCGCGAGGACCGGCCTCAATGCGTTTCACGCTCTTGTCGAGTGACAACGCAGCCAGCTTGTCCAACGGTATATCCGCAATACAAATATCCCCATAGCAGGCCAACACGCGACATCCATACAGTTCCAACACATGAACATTGTTGCCGGTGAGCTTAACAAAGGCTATCATCGACCTTGGCGACCGTGTCACGGCTCGTGTCGAAGGTGAAACGGAGTGTCCGTCAGGCCGTAAAGAGGCATAGTAGGCCTCGCGCACAAAGGGCGACATCTTACCCAAGGCGGGGCGTTGAGCACCCACACACAAGGCCCAGAAAGCGCATAGGAATATGAACAGAAATCTTACCATGAAATGGAATGTATGGAATAGCACCTTACAAAGATACAAAAAACAAGTCTCCCGCGACGCTATATCGCTACAAAAAAACAAAAAAGTCATGGGAGAAAGTTCTTCCATGACTTCTTATATAATAATGTATTATTTCAAGAGCGATTAGTCGGCAGAAAGACCGAAGCGCTTGTAGGCAACCACCTTCATGCCCTTAGCTTGCTGGTCGAGCCAGTTTGCAACGGAAATCTTGTCACCATCGGCGAACTGGAACTCCTGATCAACGAGGCAGTTATCCTTAAAGAACTTGGCAAGACGTCCCTTGGCAATGTTCTGAATCATCTGCTCCTTCAAGTTTGCAGCAGCCTCAACAGACACCTTCTCACGGATTTCCTTAGCCTTGTCAGCATCCTCCTGTGTAAGCCATCCCTTCTTGATATTTGATTCGATATGATCATCCGAATCAACAAGATTGGCATTGATACCGGCCTTCTTCAAAGCCACATTAACCTGACGTTCAATCTGTTCTTCCTTCGTCTTGGATACGGCAACCTTGTATTCCTCGTCCTTCACTTCCTGTGATACAGAAGCCTCGTCGAGAGCAATCGGCTTCATTGCGGCAACCTGCATAGCCACTTTGTGACCAGCGTCTTCGTTGGCAGCAGAAAGCTGTACGAGCGTACACAATGTGTGCTTGCCCATGTGGTCGTATGTATAGATGTTATCACCTTCGAGCACATTGTAGCCGTCGAGTTCCATCTTCTCACCTACCACACCGGAACGGCGGGTTACTGCCTCTGCAATAGTAAGACCGTCACTCAGTGTCAATGCATTTACCTCGTCCAGAGTCTTGGCCTTGGCTGCTACAGCAGCATCGAGAATCTCCTGAGCCAAAGCAACATAATCAGCACCATTGGCAACAAAGTCGGTCTCACACTTCAAGCCTATCATGGCAGCGAAGCCATCCTCGTATTTTGCGAGTACACAACCGTTAGAAGCCTCGCGGTCAGAACGCTTGGCAGCAATAGCCAATCCGCGCTCGCGCACAAGCTCTACAGCCTTATCGATATCACCATCAGCCTCTGCGAGAGCCTTCTTACAGTCTTTCATACCAGCTCCGGTCATTGTGCGGAGTTTCTTTATATCTTCAATTGATACAGCCATATTTGTCTAATATTTTAATGATGTTTTAAATATAAATGAATAAGGTCTTATAGGAAGAGCAATAGGGTCACAATAGCACCTATTCCATCCTATAAGACCCTACGGATAGTTATTACTCAGCAGCGGGAGCGTCTTCCTTAGCAGGAGCTTCTTCTTCCTCTACAGGAGCCTCTTCCTTAGCAGGAACTTCTTCCTTAACAGGAGCTTCTTCCTTAACAGGAGCTTCTTCTTCCTCTACAGGAGCCTCGTCCTTGCGGGCACGACGAGAACGACGCTTGCCCTCGGCAGCCTCTTCTGTCTGTTCAGCAGCTGCCTTTTCGTCAGCCTTCTCAGCCTTACGCTCTTCCAAGCCCTCTGCAATAGCAGCACAAACGGCGCTCAAGATTACTTCTACAGAATCTTTTGCATCGTCGTTAGCCGGAATGATGAAGTCGATGTCGCGTGGGTCTGAATTGGTATCTACGATACCGAACACAGGAATACCCAGACGCTTGGCCTCATGAACAGCAATGCGCTCCTTCATCACGTCTACAACAAACAGTGCAGACGGCAGACGGGTAAGGTCGGCGATAGAGCCCAAGTTTTTCTCCAGCTTGGCACGCTGACGGTTGATCTGCAGAATCTCGCGCTTTGAAAGGTTTGAGAATGTACCGTCGGCCATCAATTTGTCGATGTTCGTCATTTTCTTAACAGCCTTACGGATAGTGGGGAAGTTGGTAAGCGTACCGCCTGCCCAACGCTCCGTAACGTATGGCATATTAACCGATCCAACCTTATCAGCAATGATATCCTTGGTTTGTTTTTTAGTAGCGACGAACAGAATCTTCTTGCCACTCTTGGCAAGATTCTTCAGAGCTTCAGCAGCCTCATCAATCTTGGCTACTGTCTTGTTCAAATCGATGATATGAATACCGTTGCGCTCCATGAAAATATAAGGAGCCATAGCGGGGTTCCACTTACGCTTGAGGTGGCCGAAGTGACAGCCTGCCTGTAATAACTGGTCAAAATTTGTTCTTGACATTGTCTTTCTTTCTTTTAATATTGTTTACTTTCTTTTTAATTCTCTTAGAATCAGCCAACGAGTAGTCCGCAGGAATCTCGCCGGTTTAGATACTAAACGGGTTTTGTAATTCATAATTCATAATTAGGCTCACGCCGTTATTTGCACGATATTGATGCGACGGTACAAACCTTATGAAATTAAGCTGTCTTCGCAATCTTAATCTT
>CALKIW010000109.1 GCA_937995875.1 uncultured Bacteroidales bacterium
ATCTTGAAGAATTAAACACAGACAATTTCCTGATGCCATCATCTTCAAATGGATTGCGCAAGTGCCTGAATATGCAGTGGGACGCATCCAATGCCTCTGTCATTACATGGACTTATCAGCGCTTGTATATGACCATCGCCTATTGTAATGAAATCTTGCGTGAATGTACTGAAGACAAACTTAAGGGACGTGGCTTGTGGGATAAAATGGGAAGTGAATGTGCCACTTATCGCGCTGAGGCAAGATTCTTGAGAGCATACTGCTATTCGATGCTGTGTGATTTCTTTGGTAATGTTTCATATATTGATGAACATACTGGTGTAAAGGAAATCCCGACACAGTGGTCAAGAAAGGAAATTTTCAAATATGCAGAAAGCGAACTCAAGGCTATTGATGCAGATCTTAAAGCACCTCACACCAATGTTTATGGGCGAGTTGATAGAGTGGCTGCCTGGTTCCTGTTGTCAAGAATGTATTTGAACGCAGAAACTTGGATCGGCGAGAATCGCTACACAGATGCTCTGACCTATGCAAAGAAGGTTATCAACGATGGAGGATATACGTTGGCACCAGACTATCGTGAAATCTTCTTGGCTGACAACGATCAATGCTCGGAAATCATTTGGCCGCTTGTTCAAGACGGTCAGAAAGCACAAAGCTCCGCAGGAACCAATTTCTATGTGAAAGCCTTTGTTAATGGTCCGATGAACGAACTGTATCAGACCGGTGTTGGCGGACGCGGATGGGGTAATGTTCGTGCAAAAATGACACTCGTAGATGCGTTCGATGCAGACGATGTGAAATTTGATACAAAAGATACTTGGGGCAATCAGAAAAAAGATAAACGCGCACTGTTCATGACGGCACTGCCCAATCAGAAGAAGGAAACCTGCGACGATAAGGGGCAAATGACCAGCACCTTTACTTGTGGATATGGTTATATCAAATGGCGCAATGTGACCAAGGACAACCGTATTCCGGCACAGGGCGATGCTTATGTCTCTATAGATTTCCCTATGTTCAGAACAGGCGAAGCCTATCTTATTGCTGCCGAGGCTATTTTGCGTGGAGCAGTCGGCGGAACAAAAACAGAAGCCTTGGGCTATGTAAATGAAATCTGCAGTCGGGCATATATGAGTGGCAAGTATGCTAAGTCCGGTGTACGCTCTGACGTTTCCGGTACAATCACTGAACAGGAATTATCCCTTGATTTTATTTTATCTGAACGTCAGCGGGAATTAGCTTCGGAATTGGTACGCAGAACTGATTTGATTCGCTTTGGTAGGTTTACCAAAGGAAATAACTGGGATTGGAAAAATGGTGTGTTTGAGGGTACGGACGTAGATGACAAATATAACATTTTCCCCATTCCGGAAACAGAGAAGACCAATAACCCGAAATTAGTCCAAAATACTGGCTATTAAGAGGACAGTTGTTTGTTGCGAAATAAAAAGTTTGATTTTGTGGGGTTGTTTTGCTAATGCAAAATTATACCCCACCTTAAAATATGTTTGAAGAAAAATGATGAAAAAGGCTTTAACCTTTAGTATTTGTCTCTTGTTCTCTTTTAATGGCATGGCGCAGACTTCCTTGGAAGAAATTGCCGCATGCTTTGATAAGGCGGGAGGAGTGTATTATGCTTACCCCACACCGCAAGAGAAGTCAGAAATCTCTGTTCCCAAAGGATATAAACCTTTTTATGTGAGCCATTTTGGGAGACATGGCTCACGATATCTAATTGGCGACCGTGACTATAAAT
>CALKIW010000110.1 GCA_937995875.1 uncultured Bacteroidales bacterium
AAAGGAGTTTTATAAAATGATTGACTAATTTTGCACTTGCTGGTTGACTCTGCCCAGCTGTGCGAATAATATTTTATTATCATTATTTTTGCGATTAGATAGTTATTTATCAGAAAAAAGTCGTAACTTTGCAGCCCAAAGTGTGGATATGTCTAATTTAGAGCAATTTAAGATAGACCTAAAAAGTTTGAATGAAGGCGATGGAGCTTTTGAGTTCGACTTGGATAATGCTTATTTTGAGGCAATCGACGCCCCGGTGGTAAGGAGGGGTCGATTGCACACCTCATTGAGCATCCGTTATACAACAGGGTGCTATGAATTGGCTTTCTGCACGAGAGGCACGGTGGTATTGCCCTGTGACTTGTGTCTTGACGATATGGATCAGGAAATAGACACGGAGGACCACTTGAAAGTCAAATTTGGAGAAGGCAACTCAGAAGATGATGACTTGGTGATATTGAGCGAGGACGAAGGAATACTCGATGTATCCTGGTACATCTATGAATCTATAGAACTCAGCATCCCACTCAGGCACGTGCATGCACCTGGAAAATGCAACCCTGCCATGATGAAGATCCTTAAGGAACATTCGGCCGCCCGAAGCGGTGATGGAGATGATGATGCCCCTATGGACTCCCGATGGGAAGCACTAAGTAAGTTAAAAAACAAAGAATAATAATTAAACATTAAAGTATTATGGCACATCCTAAAAGAAGACAGTCAAAGACACGTACTCGTAATAGAAGAACTCACGATAAGGCAGTAGCACCTACGTTGGCTGTTTGTCCTAACTGTGGCGCATACTATGTATATCACACCGTATGCCCTACTTGCGGCTATTATCGCGGCAAAGTTGCTATCGTAAAGGAAGCTGCTGAATAATGGGTAAGATTAACGCTGTAATCACAGGTGTTGGTGGCTACGTGCCGGATTATGTCCTCACCAACGAGGAATTGTCGCGCATGGTAGACACCAGTGATGAGTGGATCACGACACGTGTGGGCATTAAGGAGCGCCGAATCCTCAAAGAGGAAGGGCTCGGAAGTAGCTATATGGCCCGCAAGGCAGCCAAGCAACTCTTGCATAAGACCGGCGTTGATCCAGACACTATAGATGCACTCATACTGTCCACTTCGACTCCCGACTATGCGTTTCCTTCCACAGCGAGTATCGTGCTTGGCAAACTTGGACTTAAGAATGCCCATGCGTTCGATATGTCGTGCGCGTGCTGCGGATTCTTATATGCTATGGATACCGCATCGGCCTTGATCCAAAGCGGACGCTATAAGAGAATCATGGTTGTCTCGGCTGAGAAGATGTCGTCTATTGTAGACTACACCGACCGTCAGACCTGTGTTCTCTTTGGCGACGGTGCCGGAGCTGTACTCGTTGAAGCTACAGAAGACGAAGAAGTCGGATTTCAGGATTCTTTTCTCCGCACCGACGGCAAGGGACTTCCTTTCCTGCATTTGAAGGCGGGTGGCAGTGTTTGTCCACCGTCTCATTTCACAGTGGATCATCAGTTGCATTATCTTTATCAGGAAGGACGCAATGTTTTCCGTCATGCGGTTACCGACATGGGTAATGATGTGGTGGAGATCATGAAGCGCAACAGTCTTTCTGCCGAAGATGTAGATTGGGTTGTGCCTCACGAGGCAAACCTGAGAATCATCGAAGCCGTTGCCAAACGTGCGGATATTCCCATCGAAAAGGTGATGATCAATATCGAACGTTACGGCAACACGAGTTCTGCAACCATTCCTTTGGCTCTGTGGGACAACGAGTCCAAGATGAAGAAAGGTGACAACGTCGTTATGACCGCTTTCGGAGCCGGCTTCGTTCATGGAGCCTCATATTACAAATGGGGATACGACGGGGCAGCAGTAGCAGACAAAAAGTAATTTAATCAACTCCTATAAAAAAGCGCATCCTTCATCACTCATGAACTATGCGTTTTTTTATTCTTTTTAATTCCTAAGTAAAAGTATGCATAAGGCAGGTTTCGTAAATATTGTGGGTAATCCGAATGTGGGCAAATCTACGCTGATGAATCAGCTTGTAGGTGAGAAGATCAGCATCGCCACATTCAAGGCACAGACCACGCGCCATCGCATCATGGGTATTGTGAATACCCCTGATATGCAGATTGTCTTTTCTGACACGCCCGGAGTGCTGAAGCCCAATTACAAGATGCAGGAGATGATGCTGGCTTTTTCTGAGTCTGCTCTTGCCGATGCAGATATCCTGCTGTATGTCACGGATATTATGGATAATCCGGAGAAGAATATCGATTTTCTCAATCGGGTGAGGACGATGACAATTCCCGTGATACTGCTTATCAACAAGATAGACGAGACCAATCAGCAACAACTTGGCAACCTTGTGGAACAATGGCATCAGTTGCTTCCTAACGCTGAGATTCTCCCCATTTCGGCTAAGAACAAGTTTGGAACGGATATGCTGATGAAACGCATTGCAGAGTTGCTGCCGGAGAGTCCGGCCTACTTTGATAAGGAACAACTGACGGACAAACCGGCCCGGTTTTTTGTATCGGAAATTATCCGCGAGAAGATTCTGCGCTATTACGACAAGGAGATACCCTATTCCGTAGAGGTGTCTGTAGAACGATTCAAGGAGGACGAGCAGCGTGTGCATATCAACGCTGTGATTTACGTGGAACGTGACTCGCAGAAGGGCATTATTATAGGACATCAAGGTAAGGCCTTGAAAAAAGTGTCCACCGAGGCCCGCAAGAGTTTGGAAAAATTCTTCGGCAAGAAAATCTTCCTTGAAATCTTTGTGAAAGTAGACAAGGACTGGCGCAATTCACAGAGAGAACTGGACAGCTTCGGGTATAACCCGCAGTAGTCTTTAACTTCCCTAACTTTTTAACCCCTAATTATAATATGGCAAATTTAGTAGCTATTGTTGGACGTCCGAATGTAGGCAAGTCCACACTTTTCAACCGTTTAACCCAGACGCGTCATGCCATCGTCAGTGATGTTGCAGGAACTACGCGCGACCGCCAATATGGAAAATGCAGCTGGGGTACCACTGTGTTCTCGGTTGTGGATACCGGAGGATGGGTAGTGAATTCAGACGACATCTTCGAGGATGCCATCCGCCAGCAGGTGAAGACAGCCTCCGACGAGGCGGATCTCATTCTCTTTTTGGTGGATGTCGAAACCGGACTTACCGATTGGGATGAGGACGTGGCGAAGATTCTCCGCAAATCCAAATTGCCCATTATCGTTGTGGCCAACAAGGTAGATAACAGTGGCGAAGCATACGTCGCTGCCGAGTTTTATAAGTTGGGATTTGGTGAGCCGGTCAGCATTAGTGCCGCTACGGGCGGGGGCACCGGCGATTTGCTGGATTTAATTGTCGAAAAATTGCCTTCAGAAAGTCAAGACGAGATAGAAGATGAAATTCCGCGCTTTGCGGTTGTAGGGCGTCCGAATGCCGGAAAGTCGAGCCTTATCAATGCGTTTATTGGCGAGGAGCGCAATATCGTTACCGAGATAGCCGGCACTACGCGTGACAGTATATATACGCGTTACAATAAGTTTGGCTTCGATTTTTATTTGGTCGATACGGCGGGAATACGTCGAAAGAATAAGGTGACCGAAGATCTGGAGTTCTATAGCGTGATGCGCAGCATTCGTGCCATCGAGAACAGCGACGTGTGCATTCTTATTATCGATGCCACGAGGGGCATCGAAGCACAGGATATGAATATCTTTCAGCTCATCCAGCGCAACCACAAGAGCTTGGTTGTTGTGGTGAACAAGTGGGACTTGGTGGAAAACAAGGATCAGAAGGTAATCAGGACGTTCGAAAACGCCATCCGTGAGCGAATGGCACCCTTTGTGGATTTCCCCGTCATTTTTGCTTCAGCCCTTACCAAGCAGCGCATTTTCAAAATTCTTGAAACCGCCAAGCAGGTGTATATCAACCGCAAGGCACGTGTGGGCACAACGAAGCTTAACGCGGTGATGCTGCCCATCATAGAGCAAACACCACCGCCATCTATCAAGGGCAAGTATATCAAGATAAAATACTGCTCGCAGCTTCCCAACACACAGATCCCGTCTTTTGTGTTCTATGCCAACCTGCCGCAGTATGTCAAGGAGAACTATCGTCGCTTCTTGGAAAACAAGATTCGTGAGCATTGGTCGATGCATGGCTGTCCCATTAATGTGTTTATAAGGAAAAAGTAGTTGCAATTCACAATTCACAATTAGGTACGTAGTGTTCTGTTTTTGATGAAACGCTATCGTGGTGTGAGTCAATGATTGGTGGTAAATTATTTGTTTAAGAAATGAAGCACTTGTTGCTGTTGGCATTTGGCTTTTGCACTCTGTGTTGGAGTTGCGGTCAGAGCATTGCCCCCGAAGATGTGGCGGCTCAGACTGCCAAGGCGTATTACGACTTGCTGATACAGGGTAAGTTCGAGCAATTTGTGGATGGTCGCTATAGAGCCGACTCCATCCCCTCCTCCTATCGTGAGCAGCTCATCGCCAATGCCAAGATGTTTATGGACGAGCAGGAAAAGACCCACAAGGGGCTGAAACAAGTTCAGGTGCAGCGCGTAGAGCCTGATACCGTACAGCATGTTGCCAATGTGTTTTTGATATTCACTTATGGTGACAGCACCAGAGAGGAAGTGCTTGTGCCGATGATAGAACACGATGGAGTGTGGTACACGCGTTAGGCGGACGGCTCATTCCGGACACCATAAAGACACGTTGAAAATAAACTAACAAAGCCAATGTCTGAGCTCAGACATTGGCTTTGTTGTATGGTGTCAAGGGGGGTGGTGATTAAAATTTTTGTCTCATGATGTAGCCCTCGTAGTACAAGGTTACAACCCTCTCAAGCCTTCTTTGACGTTCCAGCCACTGATGATATGTTTGCTTATATCTTCGTCGTGGTCCAGTTCCGCCTCTTTCACTTTCTGGAATAGGTCGCTGGCAAATACAAGGTCATTGAGTCGCTTGTTGCTGGAGGTCATTACCTCGTCTTTGGTGCCCTGCCACTCCTTGCGCCCCTTATAGATGAATACGATGTTTTCACCAATGCCCATCACGGAGTTCATATCGTGGGTGTTGATGATGGTGGTGATGTTGAATTCTTTGGTTATGCCCGATAGCAGATTGTCGATGACGAGCGAGGTCTTCGGGTCGAGTCCGGAGTTGGGCTCGTCGCAGAAAAGGTACTTGGGATTCATCACAACGGCTCTGGCAATGGCCACGCGCTTCTGCATACCGCCGGATATTTCGCCCGGATATTTGTGTTGTGCATCTGTAAGATTGACACGGTCGAGACATTCCTGTGCACGTTTCACCCTATCTCGATAGTTCATGTTGGAGAACATATCAAGCGGGAACTGCACATTTTCGAGTACGGACAGCGAGTCGAACAATGCCGAGTTTTGGAAGATCATGCCCATCTCCCGACGCATCATCACCTGTTCCCGTTTGGTCATAGTCACGAAGTTGCGCCCGTCGTAGAGAACGTCTCCTTTGGTGGGCTTGAGCAATCCTACGATATTTTTAACGAGTACGGTTTTTCCGGACCCGCTCTGACCGATAATCAGATTGGTTTTGCCGGTCTCGAAGGTGGCATTGATGCCCTTGAGAACGGTTTTATCATCGAAAGATTTGGTTAGGTTTCTTACTTCAATCATAATCAAAGAAATTGAGTCTCACGAGTCAGCCTTGTTTGCCTTGTGCTCTTTGTCAGAGAGCTCCGAAAAACTATTAGGACAACAGCTGGGTGAGGAATACATCCGAGAACAGTATCAGTACGCTGCACGACACCACTGCGTCTGTCGAGGCCTTTCCCACATCCACCGAGCCGCCTTGAACGGTGTAGCCGTGAAATGATGAAACGCTGGCGATGATAAAGGCAAAGAATAAGCTCTTGATGATACTCATCCACATAAACCATTCGTTGAACGAGTGATTCATGCCGGCCGTGAGGTCGTCAGGCGACATCAGGTGCCCGATGTAGGCTGTGGCGTAGGCCCCCACGATACCCATAGCAGAGGAGAATATCACGAGGAACGGCATGATGGTGACAAGTCCAATAATTTTGGGCAGGATGAGATAGCTGGCCGAATTGATGCCCATAATGTCGAGGGCATCGATTTGTTGGGTTACACGCATGGTGCCCAGTTCGGACGCAATGTTTGACCCCACCTTTCCCGCAAGGATAAGACACATGATGGAGCTTGAAAACTCCAACAGCATGATTTCACGAGTGGTATAGCCTACCACCCAACGGGGCATCCACGGGCTTTGGATGTTCACCTTCATCTGGATACAGATCACAGCTCCGATAAAGAAGCTGATGAGCAGCACGATGCCGATAGAGTCTACCCCCAACTGTGCCATCTCTTTGATGTATCTTTTGAAAAACATACGCATCCTCTCCGGACGCGAGAAAGCCCGTCCGATGAGAATGAGATAGTTGCCAAAGGCGGTGAGATATTTGTATAGTAACTTGGTAATTAACATATCATGCTCATGATTCGTTGGTGCAAAAGTAACTAAATTCCCATTGAAACCGCCATTCTGTTTGCAGTTTTTATGTTTTATTACGCTTATGTCCTCTATTTTTACTGCTATTCAAAAAGTTTACTGGATTTCTTCCCTCCATTCTTCATTTTGCTTTCTTCATTCTTCATTTTATAAAATATAATTA
>CALKIW010000111.1 GCA_937995875.1 uncultured Bacteroidales bacterium
TCTCTTATGGCTACCATACGCATTCTCACGAGTTCCAAAAGGTTGAGGACCAGGTATGGATTGACTACATGATGCGCCATGTCGCACCAGAAAATATGTTCTGGCAGATGGACGTTTACTGGTGTGTAATGGCTCAGCAGAGCCCGGTAGAGTGGTTTAAGAAGTTCCCCGGACGCTTTAAAATGCTGCATATCAAAGACAAATATGAGGTAGGAGAGAGCGGGATGGTAAATTTCGAGGCTATTTTCCGTAAGGCCAGACTCACTGGTTTGCAAGATTACGTAGTGGAACTTGAGAATACGGATGGCTCCATTACTCCGCTTGAGGGAGTGAAGCGCAGTGCACACTATCTTCGTGCCAGCCGTTTTGTAAGAGCTGCTTACCCTCTAAAGTAAGTCTTTATCTTGCATTTCATGAATAATAATCCTAAAATCCGCTTCGGGTTTTAGGATTATTTTCTTTACTCCTACACTCCATTCAAGGTAGAAATACAATAGTTTGATGGTTTGATAGATCTACGTAGAAACGACAGAAGGCTAAAGGGAAAATTAATATTTTTGCACCCAGGCATGAGTTTTACAAATATTATGTGTAATATTGCATTTGTTAGTTTCTCTGACTAACGGACAAATGGAAGGAGAAGAGAGGATAAAATAAGAGATTATCATTTGGGAAAAAGCGTATTTTGCACGTATGAATATAGAGGAATTGAAAGATAAACGAATCGCCGTGTTGCTTTCGGGTGGGGTGGATAGTTCGGTGGTGGTTTATGAATTGGCCAGCCACGGCCTTCATCCCGACTGTTTTTACATCAAGATAGGACCGGAGGAGAAGGAGGAGTGGAACTGCTCGTCGGAGGAAGACTTAGAGATGGCCACGGCTGTTGCTGCTCGTTTCGGATGCAGATTGCAGGTGGTGGACTGTCATAAGGAATATTGGAGTCAGGTAACAAAGTACACAATGGACAAGGTGAAGTCCGGTTTTACGCCCAATCCCGATGTAATGTGCAACCGTCTGATTAAGTTCGGTGCCTTTGATGAGAAGATAGGTCATGAATACGACCTCATCGCCACCGGACACTATGCACAGACGGAATGGATTGACGGTAAAAAGTGGCTCACCACAAGTCCCGATCCCGTGAAGGACCAGACCGATTTCCTGGCGCAGATAGAGGGATGGCAGTTGCGGAAGGCTGTCTTTCCTATTGGGCATTATGAGAAAGATGAGGTGCGCAAAATTGCCGAACGCGAACACCTTATCAATGCCCGTCGCAAGGATTCACAGGGCATTTGTTTTCTCGGAAACATCGACTATAACGAATATATTCGTCGCTATGTCGGTGAGCAAAGGGGAGATATTTTGGAACTTGAAACGGGTAGAAAGATCGGTGAACACAGTGGCCACTGGTTTCATACCATCGGACAGCGCAAGGGACTTGGCCTGAGCGGAGGTCCCTGGTTTGTCATCAAGAAGGACGTGGAACATAACA
>CALKIW010000112.1 GCA_937995875.1 uncultured Bacteroidales bacterium
CGTGCTTTCTACTATTATTTCGTTTCTTTATGGTACGAATGGTTGCCTTGGTCGCCACAATGGTGTGAAGCATCTTGTCTTTGCCTCGTCAAGCTCGGTGTACGGCATGAACAGTAAGGTGCCTTTCTCTGAAGACGACAAAACCGACACGCCCGTCAGTCTCTATGCCGCCAGTAAGAAATCTAACGAGCTGATGGCACATTGCTACAGCAAACTCTATGGGGTTCGCACAGTCGGCCTTCGCTACTTCACGGTTTACGGTCCGTGGGGGCGCCCGGACATGGCTCCAATGCTTTTTGCCAAAGCTATCATGAATGGCGATCCCATTAAGGTGTTTAATCATGGGGATATGTTGCGCGATTTCACCTATATAGATGATATTGTGGAGGGAACAGTCCGTATTGTTATGTCCGAATCTCAGGAAACAGAGCTGGGTGTGCCCTATAATATCTATAACATCGGCTGCTCTCAGCCCATCAAACTCATGGACTTCATCACTGAGTTGGAAACAAGTCTCGGTCGAAAGGCAGACAAGCAATATATCGGCATGCAGCCTGGAGATGTGTATCAAACCTATGCCGATGTGAGCAAACTCGCCAGAGTAACCGGATACAGTCCTAAGACACGGCTGCATGACGGCATAGCAAAATTCTGCGAGTGGTATAGGAATGTTTATTTGCAGCAGCCGGAACTGCCTGAGGAAGCCCGTCAGCAGTAGAGACTTTGCCGATGGTTTGATTTTTGAAAAGTAACGTAGAATATAAATATGAACAAGACTAAGGATTACGAGTTTACCATTATTGTGCCTGTGTACAACGAAGAAGACAACATTGACAGAGTTGAACAGGAACTGGCGGCCTATACGCTCAAGGCAGCCAAGAAAGCGTGTGTTGTTTGTCAATGACGGATCTTCAGACCGTAGTCTCGAACTTCTCAAGGCAGTCTGCTCACGCCACGACCACTTCTTCTACATATCCTCATCCCAAAATCATGGGCTGAGCACGGCTGTCAAAGCTGGTATCGATGCTGTTGAAAGCCAGTACTTAGGCTATATTGATGCTGATTTGCAAACCAATCCTGAGGACTTTAACCTGCTTTTGGCTCATGTGGGCGAATATCATTTGGTGACCGGCATACGTGCCAATCGCAAAGACTCCGGCTTTAAGAAGTTTCAGTCTAAATTTGCCAATGCTTTCCGCCGCTCGATGACGGGCGATACCGCCACCGATACCGGTTGTCCGCTAAAGGTGATGTGGACCGATTATGCTCGTAAAATACCGTTTTTCGACGGTATGCACCGTTTCCTCCCGGCTCTGTTCTTGCTGGTGGGCGGCAGATTCCTTGAGTTGCCAGTGCGTCACTATCCGCGTGTGGCTGGCGTGTCGAAGTATCACCTGTGGAACAGGTTGAAAGGACCGCTGGTAGACTGTATAGCCTTTCGCTGGATGAAGCACCGCTATATTCGTTATCATATCGACGATACCAATCTATGAGCCACCCTTTAGTTTATGCTATAGGGTTTCTTGCGCAGATTTTCTTCTCAGGACGCATCCTCGTACAATGGGTGCTTTCCGAGCGCGCCAAGAAAGTGCTGTCGCC
>CALKIW010000113.1 GCA_937995875.1 uncultured Bacteroidales bacterium
GTCGGTTGTCGGTCTCCTCGTCCCAGAGACGCAGCACGGCCGACAGCAAAGCGGCTGAAGCGGTGTAGAACAGAGCGAAGAAGCAGTATCTTTCATTGGTAATGACCTCATGGGAGACGCAAATGGCGCATACGGTGAAAGCAAGGATAAACGCTAAGGCAATGGGGAAGCGTGTGCACATTGCCACGAATTGGTTTCGGATAGTGGAGAATGATATTTTTTTCATCATCAAGGTGTCTGAAGTCGAACGAAAAACAATTTCAGCAAAGATAGGAAAAATGTGCCAACCTGCCTTGTTTTTTCATTATTTTAAATGTAGGTAGCGGTTGTTTCCCTAAAACAAATACAGGCATTGCTATGCTGAGATGTTGAGCTGCTCGATGTGTTTTTTCTTTACAAACAGGCCCGTATGCTTCGCGTATTCAAAAACGATGAGGCATTGGTCTGGAAATTCGCGAAATTTGCTCAATTCGTAGTTGGTTGGTAATCAGAGGCTTTTGTAAACACGCATTTGCGTTCTCTGTTTGGCCATTCGCGGTTGCATATCTAACGGCGGTGCGGAAAGGGCTCAACCGCCCTGCGGATGAGGCTTATCGGCGTTGCGGTTAGGGCTTAACCATACCGCCGTTAAGGCTCCGCCATGATATGGCGGAATACAATCCTCACTGAGAGGGCTGTTTTGAGGTTGAGCGGGTGAGGAATGAAGGGAAAAACATAGCCCTTTTCGCGCTGGATGACGAGAAAATAATGACCGAAAAACGGTAATAATATTTTATAAAGTGAAGAGTGAAGAGTGAAGAATGGAGAATGAAGCATGGAGAATGGAGAGGGAAGAATAAAGAATGGAGAGGGAAGAGGAAGAGGGAAGTGTGGCAGGTGTTTTTGCCATGCTTAATTATTTTTTGGGGATGAAAGAAAAGGGCCGTGACACCCACGAGGATGTCACGGCTCTGTATTGATGGTCTGAAACTGTTAGTCGTCCCAAATGCTGCTGTTTTCAGTGTTTTCGAAAGCGGCATCGTCGCCGTTATATTGCTTACCCAGCTGTCCACCGCCAACTTCGGGATGCGTATTGAGGCTGGCAGCTAGCATCATTTCCTTTTCTACTATAGAAGTATACTTGGTGTTTGGTTTAATATAATTTCTCATTGCGTGTTATGATTATAGTGTGTAATTGATGTTAGTTGATACGTCTCTTTGTAATTCGTTTCCAATTACTTGACAACGTATTTCCGGCCGTTCTGAATAACCACGCCCTTGTAGTTCTTGCTTACGCGCTGGCCGGCCACGTTATACATCGGAGCGTTTGCATCGGGCTGTGCAGCCTGAACATTCTCGATAGCCGTTGTCTCGCCGTCGAAGCGATAGAACTTGGCTCCGGCGCTCTTGGCAACCTTCAGGTAGGCCTTGTGTGCCTTGTTGGTGAAAGCAGCGCCGTCGGCAGCACCCCAATAGAATCCTATGGAAGAAAGTTCCTCGGCAGCGTTGAGCGAGAGCTTGTAGAAGTAGCTGTTGGCGTCGGCTTCGAGCTGGGTGTCGCTATCGGTACCCATCAATATGTTTTCCGAGTCAACATCGCCAGTCTCGGTAGAGAAAGCAAAGCTGTAGTCGTTTGGCTCACCTTTGAGGATGACGGCTGTTCCGGCAGGAATGGTTTCACCGGCATCATACATATAGCTTTCCTCCACCTTGTCACCGTTGATCTTGTAGGTATAGGCCTCCACGCCCTGAGGAACTACCAATGCCTGATTTTCGTAATACAAGGATGCGTATTTGCTCTGACCGATGGTAACGGTTACGGGAGCCATATACTCAACCACTTCGTTGCCGGAATTCAACTCGATGGTGCTTCCATAGGTAGTTATCGTACCTTTGACAAGAACAATGCCTCCTACGACAATCTGGTCTTCTGCCGTGAATTGCTCACCACCTATCCATTTGCCACGGAACACGTAGAGCGGATTGTTGTCTGTGCCATCGTCAGAGATGTAGTAAGTAGCATTGCCAAATTTTGTGCTTACTTCCTGAATACTGCTGATGATACCCTTGATGTAACATTCTGTAGTTAGTTTGCCTTGAGCATAGGCGTCCAATGCTTCAGAGGGAGAATAGGGATTGTTCTGCGTACCCTTAGCGTTCGGATCGGTAACGGTGATGGTGTAGGTTGCCGTAGAGCCATTGTAGCTGTCGTTGCCTTCATAAGTGGCCGTAACCGTGGCTGTGCCGACAGCACCGGTTGTCATGACATCGCCCGTAGCTCCATCAATGATAGCAACTTCTTCATTGTCGATGGCATAAGTGATGACAGCTCCCTCCACAGCGGGGTCGAGTGTCGCTTTATTTGTAAACATTTGTTCACCATCAGCAACCACGAACGAGTAGCCTTCGGGTGTGCCGAATGTAAGCGTAGTGTTTGTCTTTGACGTTCCCGATTCAGAAGTTACTACCACTTCGTCCAGGAAGAAGCGGTTTGCCTTAGTAGCCGCTGATTTGAAAGTAATTTGTATGGGACCAGTTGCGTTCGTAATCTGAACGGTGTAGTCTGTGAAAGCACCTTTTGTCAAATTGATCTCCGTTTTGTCGAGTTCGGCATTGGTGACAGACAGCTTTAAGCCTGTTTTATCCTTTTCCCATGCACCGGCTTTAAAGGTGAGCGTACCGTTACCTGTTAGATTAATTTCAGGTGTGACAGCTTTTCCAACTGTACTACCTCCGCCAACAGTAATACATTTGTCTCCACCTTTTGGATTGGTGAGTGTCCATTCTGCCCCGTCATATTGAATATCACCTTGGGCTGAGATACCACTCCATACACCGTCATTCCCACCGGTACCTGTTGTCTTATCAAATGTTTCCTTGAAAACTTCGGTTTGTGCCGATACCATACCAAAATAGCAGCATTGTGGTCATTAAGCGTAAAGATTTCATCATAAAAGTATGTTTTAAAATTAATAGTCTTTTGGCAAAGTTATTGAAAATCTATTGATAATCAAAGGGAAAATGCAATAAAAACCATAATGAAAATTATTTTTAATACGATTGTAACACAAGCCGGCGACTGATGTCGGCTGTTCGCTTTGAGCCATTTCTCCCTGCGCGTCCCCATGTTGTGTGGCAAATTCCTACGGATAAGATTGGCTTGTTGTCACCGTTGCCAACGGACACGCCTGTCATTTCAAATCGATGAGGAAGTCGGTGAGCGACTGCTTGTTTTCGATACCCAGTTTCTTTCGGAGTCTGTAGCGTGCGCCTTCCACTCCTCTGATGGTGAGGTTGGTGTGCTTGGCAATCTCCTTAGTGTTGA
>CALKIW010000114.1 GCA_937995875.1 uncultured Bacteroidales bacterium
AAAAATTGAAGTGAGGAGTGAAGAATTAAGAGCGAAGAGTGAGCCGGAAGCGTCCGACTGTAGTAGGAGTTTACACTTACGAACTTTTATGCCTATATCCTGTTTTCCAATTTTTCAATCCTGTTTTGTGGTTACATGGTTACCACAAATTGTGTGGACATACAGTACTCCTCCCCAAAAAGTAAATGCCTACTGAGCCTATATCTCCCCAGTAAATATCAAGTGAGCCATTATTTCAGGAGTTGCCTATATCAAGCCTATGGGTGATGGGAGCACCCGCTCAGTTTGGAATCGATGCTATTCGTCTGGTGACTTAGCTTGAGAACGACTCCATTTCCTGTTTAGTGCTTGGCTTTACCTTTGCAATTATTTTATGTGATTTTATTGGTAGATTCATTTTTTTGCTTTAACTTTACACTCAAACTTCCACAAGTTCAACTTTGGGAGATAGAGGAGTAACAACCCATTTTACAGTCGAGGGACTTGGGCTTTCTCCATATCTAATGCCTTCGCCACTTGTGAATGTTAGTTTGCAATGCTATAAATATACTTTAAATAATCTCTAAAATGATTGATTATCTGAAAGACCACCTATGGCTTGTGTGGATGTTGATCACCGTGCTGGCCTTGATTTTAGAAGTTTCTTCCGGCACTTTCTATCTCATGTGCTTTGCCATAGGGGCTGCATGTGCCATCGTTGCGTCGCTTTTCCCCATACCTTTCGGGCTGCAAGTGCTGGTATTTATCATCTTCTCAGCCATCAGTGTGTTTGGCGTTCGCCCGTTTGTTATGAAATATCTTCACCCCAAACACGAGACACGGCTGAGCAATGCCGATGCCCTGATAGGGCGAGAGGGTAGGGTTATTGAGCCTATCACCGACCATTCGGCTGGTTATGTGCGTATAGACGGCGACGAATGGAAGGCCGTGAGCATAGACGGCGGTCCGATAGAGAATGGGGCTGCTGTGAGAGTGGTGTCGCGTGAAAGTATTATCGTTACTGTAGAAAGAGTAAATTAAACCATTATTACTATGATAGGAACTTATGTTTTGATAGGACTTGTGGTCCTGGTGTTGCTTTTTGCCAAGATGGCACTTGTGATTATTCCTCAGAGTGAGACCAAGATTGTAGAGCGACTTGGAAAATATTATGCTACGCTGAAGCCCGGCATTAATATCATTATCCCGTTTATAGACCGTGCCAAGACCGTTGTGACGATGAGTCGCGGCCGGTATATATACAGCAACTGCATCGACCTGCGTGAGCAGGTGTACGATTTTGATAAGCAGAATGTGATTACGAAGGACAATATCCAGATGCAAATCAATGCGCTGCTGTATTTCCAGATAGTCGATCCGTTCAAGGCAGTCTATGAGATTAACAATCTGCCGAATGCCATCGAGAAGCTCACGCAGACTACGTTGCGTAACATCATCGGTGAAATGGAGCTTGACCAGACACTGACTTCGCGCGACATCATCAATACGCGGCTGCGTGGCGTGCTCGATGATGCCACCAATAAATGGGGCATCAAGGTGAATCGTGTGGAGTTGCAAGACATCATCCCGCCACAAACTGTGCTGCAGGCTATGGAAAAACAGATGCAGGCCGAGCGTGACAAGCGTGCTACAATTCTGACGTCAGAGGGTACCAAGCAGGCGCAAATCTTGCAGTCGGAGGGTGAGAAGGCTGCCACTATCAACCGTGCTGAGGCCGACAAGCAGCAGTCTATACTTCGTGCTGAGGGTGAAGCGCAGGCTCGCATTCGTAAAGCTGAGGCCGAAGCCGTAGCCATCGAGAAAATAACTGAGGCTGTAGGCAAGTCTACCAATCCGGCCAACTATCTCTTGGCACAGAAGTATATACAGATGATGAAGGAACTTGCTTCAGGCGACAAGAACAAGACCGTGTTCCTTCCTTACGAGGCAACCAACATAATGGGTAGTCTCGGAGGCATCAAGGAACTGTTTAAGGATGTGTAAAGTCATGCTGAAAGTATAGGCCGCCAGCGGCGATAAGCTAAATACACAGACGCAGGGACACTTATGCTTTACCGAATCGAAAATCGGAGAAAGGATTTTTAAAGCATAAATACAAAATAATGGCATCTATAATTGGGTGCCATTATTTTTTTTTCTTAATTTTGTAGGTAATGAAAAGGAGGCTTCTCCAAACCTCATCAAATAATAACAACGATAATGAATGTATGCATAGTTTGTGGTGCGCGTCCTAACTTTATTAAGGTTGCACCGGTTATCAGAGCAATAGAAACAGCCCAAACGCAAGGCAAGGATATTAATTACCATTTGGTTTATTCAGGAGAAAAAGACGACCCGACCTTGGAAGAAGGTTTGTTCAGAGACTTGCAGATACGTCGCCCGGATGTCTATTTGGGTGTCACGTGTCAAAATCTCAATGAACTTACGGGACAGGTGATGTCAGAATTTGAGAACTATCTGCAACAACACCCCACCGATACGGTTGTTGTGGTAGACGACTTGGCATCGACCATGGCCGCTGCTATCGTAACCAAGAAACAGGGCATACGGCTGGTGCATCTTGCCGCCGGAACGCGCTCGTTTGACATCCGAATGCCTAAGGAGATTAACAGGCTCGTCATCGACGGACTGTCCGACATTCTCTTCACTGCGGGCATCAGCAACAACTCGATTGCTAATCGCGAGGGAGCCGAGCTTTCCAAAGTTTATATGGTGGGTAATGTGCTCATCGATAATCTGCGGTTCAATCGTAATCATTTGGTAAAACCGTCCCTTTTCGACACTCTGAAACTGCGTGAGAAGGATTATTTAGTGTTTACGCTGAATCGTAGAGTGCTGATAGACGATAGGGAAAACTTGCAGAAAATGATCGAAGCCATAGCCGAAAACCATTCGGGTGTAACCATTGTGGCTCCCCTTCGGGGTTTGGCTAAGGAAGCCATAGAGGCTTGCCAGAATAAGATTGGCAAGAAGGTATTGACGGTTGTGGAGCCTCTGCCTTATCTTGAGTTCTCTTATCTCATGGCCCATGCAGCCGGCGTGATTACCGATTCGGGCAACGTGGCCGAGGAATCTACATTCAACCAAGTGCCCTGCATCACGCTCAACAGTTATACCGAACACGAGGAGACCGTCAAGGTGGGTACCAATGTGTTGGTTGGCGAGGATGCAGATATGTTGGGTAAAATGGTAGGACAGATGATTGATGGCCAGTGGAAGAGTTCCGGTCTGCCCGATCGATGGGACGGCCGGTCTGCCGAGCGTATTGTGCAGATATTATTGGAGA
>CALKIW010000115.1 GCA_937995875.1 uncultured Bacteroidales bacterium
AATCGCGGTATTTTTTCTTAACAAACACCCCTTCAGAATTCGCGTATTCTGAAAAAACTTTGTTCCCGTCCGAAATTTCGTAAAATTTGAGAAATTCGTAGTCTATTGATTACCAACTCTTTCCGCATATACGTATTTATATCCCCTGTTTGGTCATTCGCGGTTGCATATCGAACGGCAGTGCGAAAGAGCTTTAACCGCAGGGCGGATAGGGCCTAAACGCATGACCGAAACGCTCTAACGGCACCACCGAAGAAGCCTAATCGCGACGGCAACAACTTTTTCTTGTCGAACGAACCGAAAATGACGGATGAAACATAGCCCTTTTTGCGCTGGTTGCTTCAAAAATATTCATCGAAAAATGGTAATCTAAATTTACACATAGAAAGAGGGTGACAGTGCGGAATACACTTTTAGTATTGCCAAATGAGCACCGGCAAGCGTCTGTCACAAGAAAATTTAGGTCTATGGAGGATTATATCGCTGAATGGTCTCGTCTTAACACGCCGCTGATGCTTTAATTATTGTTAATAAAGAATAAAGAATAAAGAATAAAGTTTCTTCCTATTATGTGTAATACCGCTATAGCAGACTTGTCAAGGCGGCATCGTTCTTTCGATAACAGATACGGCAACGAGGCAGCAGTTTAAACAACGCTCCTGCTGAGCCGTTCCCTACCTGTGAGAGGTTTTTAAGGTTTTATAGTTCGCGGTTTCCCACAAAAGTAGTACCTTTGCAACAGTTTAAAATAAAAGCTAGATTATGAGTAATAATTTATTAAAAGGTAAAAGAGGTATCATCTTTGGTGCCCTCAATGAGAAATCCATCGCATGGAAAGTAGCTGAACGCGCCGTTGAAGAAGGTGCCACTATCACCTTATCTAATACACCCGTAGCCGTTCGCATGGGTACGGTGACCGCTTTGTCTGAGAAGCTCAACTGCGAAGTTATTCCGGCCGATGCCACCAGCGTGGAAGATTTGGAAAATGTGTTTCGTCGCTCCATGGAGGTATTGGGAGGCAAAATCGACTTCGTGCTCCATGCCATCGGGATGTCACCCAACGTGCGCAAGCACCGCACCTACGACGATCTGGACTACAAGATGCTCGACACCACGCTCGACATTTCCGCCGTTTCATTCCATAAAATGATTCAGAGTGCCAAGAAACTCAATGCCATCAGTGACTACGGGTCTATCGTGGCCCTGTCCTACGTGGCCGCCCAACGCACTTTCTACGGCTACAACGATATGGCTGATGCCAAGGCGCTGCTGGAGAGCATTGCCCGCAGCTTCGGCTACATTTATGGACGCGAGCACAACGTGCGCATCAACACCATCTCGCAGTCGCCCACGATGACCACTGCCGGACAGGGGGTGAAAGGCATGGACAAACTCTACGACTTTGCCAACCGCATGTCGCCGCTCGGCAACGCCAGCGCAGAAGAGTGTGCCGATTATTGTATCGTGATGTTCTCAGACCTCACCCGCAAGGTAACGATGCAAAACCTCTATCACGACGGCGGCTTCTCCAACGTGGGCATGAGCCTGCGCGCGATGGCTACCTACGAGAAAGGCCTTGATGAATACAAGGACGAGAACGGGAACATTATCTATGGATAACCCATCCTGACGTACACGAGCCATCTCCTACGCTTCGACAAAAGGGAAGATGGGAGACCAAAAACAATAGGCAATAGCCATTTCTGTCTGTCAGACGGGAATGGCTATTTGCTTTATCCATGTTCGGAAAGAGAGGAAACGGGGTAGACGTATAGGACACATCGGACAATGAGCAAAGAGAATCATGAGGATTGCTCAAGTCCCTTTCTGCGATATATCCATATTTCCACAGAGTTGATGATGTTCTGCCAGAGGATGTAACAACCGGGACCTACGGACGAAAGAGGATTGAGAAAGGCAGTGGCCACCCAGATGGAAAAGGCCGTGTTTTTCTGTCCGAGACTCTGCCCGGCCTCTACGGTCCTATCGAAATAATGCCCGATGAAACGGCCGGTGGCAAACTGAATGATGCAGAGGATGAGGGACATGAGTGCGATGGACACGAGAAAAAACACCGAAGTGTGCTCCCATGCCTCGCGAATGTTCATGGCTGTGGTGCCCGTTACTACGACGAGTGAGCAGCCCCACATGTAATAACTCAGGTCTTTGATATTGATAATCCAATGGTGAAACCTGTGCATCCGGTGCTTTACAACATAGGCCAACAACATAGGAAGCAGGAGTACCATGCTCACTTTCCACAATATTTGAAAGAATAAAGGCCAAAATTCGATGTCGGCAGCAGCAGTTGCGGTCTGCGGGAGGAGTGGGAAACACAAGGGAATGAGCAGGGCGGAGATTAAATTGGATATAAAAGTATAAGTGGTCATCTCTTCCAAGCTGCCGCCCAGCTTGGCCGTCACCACCGCAGCGGCAGAGGCTGCCGGTCCGATGATGCACACCAAGATGGCTTCGAGCATAATCAGTCCATTGCCCGTGATGTTGAAGCCCAGTATCAATCCGACCAGTGCCAACACGAAAACTACCTGCTGAAAACCTATCCAGAAGTGCCATTTCACCGGCAACAGCCGTTTGTAGTCCACCTTGCAAAAGGTGACAAACAGTATCAGAAACATAAAATCGGGCAGCACATTGTCGTTATAGGGCGCATACCAACGCCCTATGGGTTGCAGAATGGGCACGAAATGGAACAGCAGGTAGACCACGACACCCGTTGTCATGGCTACCGGCAATGTCCAGTTCTTGATAAATCTGAGAAAGTTCATGCCTGATTGATGATGAAATACCTATCGCTACATCACCCCAAGCCACCTCAACACATCGTTCAGGTTGGCCACAATCATGAGCAAAAGCAATATGATGATACCGGCATACTCGGCACGTATCATGAACTTTTCAGAGGGTTTGCGCCGTGCGATGATTTCGTAGAGCAGGAAAAGCACGTGTCCGCCATCGAGTGCAGGGATGGGCAGGATGTTCATGAAAGCAAGGATGATGCTTAGGAATGCGGTCATCCTCCAGAACATATACCAATCCCAAGTAGCCGGGAACAGACTGCCGATGGCTCCGAAACCGCCTAAACTCTTTGCGCCGTCGGCCGTAAACACATACTTCATGTCGCTCACGTATCCGGCAAGTACGTTCCAACCGTATTTCACGCCGGCGGGGAAGCTCTCCAAGAAACCGTAGGAGATGTGTGTCATGTTGGCTTCATACATCTTGTAAAGACTGGGGACAGCAAAGCCCAACTTCAGATCGGGCGTAAGCATGGTCTTCAAAGTGTCTACCCTGTCGCTTCCGGCCTTAGCCACCGTGAGCGTCACACTGCGCAGATTCACACTGTCGCGGTGTGTCGTGACAGCCATCAGTTGGTCTTCTATCCTCCCAATTTCGTTGAAAAACTCATTATACGAGTCTACCGCCTTGCCGTTCAGAGAAAGAATTTTATCATTCTTGGCCAATCCTATCTGTGCGGCCGGCGTTGCCACAGAGTCCGTACTGCCCTCAGCCACCGGCATTTTCTGAAGCACGGTATCGACGATTGCCGGGGTGAACGGCGCAACAAATTTGGGCGTAGACTTCAACATATTGAGCAGATTTACGTTGCCCGGCAGATCGACGCGCACCCTCTTACCACCGCGAATCACCTCCGCATATTCGGCTTTGGAAAGGTCTCGATACACGTCTACATTGAAATCGCGGAACTCGCGAATATTGGTGCCCACAAGAATGTCACCATCCCGGAATCCGAGTTCTTTGGCTTCTGAGTTAAATTTCATGCCGTAGCTCATGTCCTTCATGCCGATATAACTCTCGCCCCAATGGAACATAATCATGGAATAGATAAACAATGCCAACACAAAATTGACAAACACTCCGGCCACCATGATGATAAGGCGCTGCCAGGCCGGCTTCGTACGAAACTCCCAAGGCTGTGGCTCACGCTTCATCTGCTCGGTGTCCATGCTCTCATCGATCATTCCCGATATTTTGCAATAGCCTCCGAGAGGCAGCCATCCTAATCCATACTCGGTTTCTCCGCCCTTAGGCTTGAAACTAAAGAGCTTTCCGCGCCACTTGCCGATGCTCACATCGAAGAATACAAAGAATTTTTCCACCCTCACGCCAAACAGCTTTGATGAAAGCATGTGGCCGCCCTCATGCAAAAGAACAAGCAGGGAGATGGACAAAATGAACTGCAGAAGCTTGATTAAAAAGATTTCCATTGATTTTTATTCGGTTGTTGGGGGAAGGGCATTTGGGCGTTGTATGATTGGGAAGGTGAAGATTTTGCCTATCGCGCACCTATCATTGGGCGGGGTTTCGGCTTCACCTGATCAGGCCCCTATATCCCAGCTGCCCCCGTAAATTTACTTATTGTTTAATATTCTCATTGCTATTTCTCGTGCCTCACGGTCTGTCTGCAAATAGACATCGAGGTCGGGATTATTGTCAAAAGAGGTCTGTTGCATGGTCTTCTCTATGATTTCGGCCATATCCGGGAATGTACACTCGTCGCGTCGGAATGCTGCATTCACCACCTCGTTGGCTGCATTGAGGATGCAGGGCATATTGCCGCCACGACTGATGGCTTCGTAGGCCAGTGCAAGACATTTGAATTTGTTGATGTCGGGCTCAAAAAACTCCAAGCTCCGCGCCTTGAACAGATCGAGACGCTCGCCCTTTAAAGGCAAACGTTGGGGGAAAGAGAAGGCATATTGAATGGGCAGGCGCATATCGGGCACCCCTAATTGTGCTTTCACCGCACCATCCTTGAACTCCACTCCGCTATGAACGATGCTCTGTGGATGGATTAACACCTGTATCTTCTCGGCCGGTACGCCAAACAGCCATTTGGCCTCCATCACTTCAAAACCCTTGTTCATCAGCGTGGCGGAGTCGATCGTGATCTTCGCTCCCATATCCCACGTGGGATGTTTCAGGGCATCGGCTGCCGTGACACGCTGCAATTGGTCGTGTGTAAACTCACGGAACGGGCCGCCCGAACACGTCAGCAAAATCTTCTCCACCTCGTTCATATCCTCGCCCACAAGGCTCTGGAAGATAGCACTATGCTCCGAATCGACTGGCAGGAGGTCCACATGATACTGCCGCACCAGCTGAAGCATCAACTCTCCGGCCACCACAAGTGTTTCTTTGTTGGCCAAAGCAATTTTCTTACCGGCCTTGATGGCATGAATTGTCGGTACCAACCCGGAGAAACCCACCATCGAAGCCAACACAATGTTCACCGGATCGGCCTCAACAACCTGATTCAACGCTTCTGCGCCGGCATAGACTTTGATGTCCGGATGGTCGCTCAGAAGATCTTTCAGTCGGTCATAATGCTCCTCATTGGCAATCACAACGCAGGCAGGATTAAACCGTCGAGCCTGTTCGGCCAGCTTTTCCACGCTGTTGTTGGCAGTCAGGCAGTACACCTCGTAGCGGTCGGAATGTTGTGCGATAACATCGAGAGCCTGTGTGCCTATGGAGCCTGTGCTGCCAAGAATACATATCTGTTGTTTATTCATATCTACTTTCTTTCTTACGCTTTGCTATTCTGTTCATCCCAAATCGAGCAGTCCTTCAGGAATGTTCATGGTGACGCGGCGCGCTTTTTTGTCTACATCCGTAATCAGTTCCTCGTTTGCAGGAATAAGCAGATCATCTCCATCGGGCGTCGTTACATCAAACAAAGTGTTGATTGTAGCGTCGTCTACCCCTCTGATAACGCCCAACGGCGCACCCGATTGAGCATCAATGACCTGAAAACCGACGATTTCCGACCATGCCAAATGGTCCTCATCGTCATCCGAATGTTCTCTCGGAAAATACACGTTGCAGCCTGTCAGTTCACGCGCCCGGTCTTCAGTGTCGATGTCTTCGAACTTCACGAACGCCAAATCATCCGACCGAAAGCGATACTCCTCTATAAAAAACGGAACAAGGATGCCGTCGATCTCCAACACGAGATAGTCGGCATCCAGCCGGTCGAACACGTCGTCGCTAAACCAAAACGACGTCTCGCCTTTCACACCATGAGGTTTTCCCAGTCGCCCGATGTTGTAAACGTCTTCTTTTCTAATCATCAACACGTTTGATTTTGGCGCCCAACTTGTTCAACCTATGCTCTATATCTTCATAGCCTCGGTCTATCTGGGCGATATTTTCGATGCGGCTCACTCCGTCGGCACTCATGGCTGCAATGAGCAAAGCAATACCCGCGCGAATATCGGGGCTTGTCATCCTACCGGCACGGAGTGTGATGCGACGATCCTGCCCCACCACAACAGCCCGATGTGGGTCGCAAAGGATAATCTGAGCACGCATATCTATGAGTTTGTCGACAAAGAAAAGACGACTTTCAAACATCTTCTGATGAATCAGTACAGACCCTCTCGCCTGTGTGGCCACAACGAGAAGCACCGACAGGAGGTCCGGCGTGAGACCGGGCCAGGGGGCGTCTGCCAACGTCATGATGGTGCCGTCGATAAACGATTCCACCACATAGTTGTTCTGATGAGGTATGAAAAGGTCATCACCTTCAACCTTAATTTCCACACCGAGACGGCGAAATGCTTCGGGTATCAGGCCCAAATCCTTCACCGACACATCCTTAATCCGCACACCGTTACCCATCATGGCGGCCATTCCAATGAACGACCCCACCTCTATCATATCGGGCAACAGCCTGTGTTTTGCACCGTGCAGCTTCTTTACTCCCACTATCGTGAGCAGGTTACTGCCTATCCCACTGATGTTCGCCCCCATCGCATTGAGCAGGTGGCACAGCTGTTGGATATACGGCTCACACGCGGCATTATAGATGGTAGTCACTCCTTCGGCCATCACGGCAGCCATAATGATATTGGCCGTACCCGTTACCGACGCCTCGTCGAGCAACATATACGTGCCTTTCAGTTGGTCGGCCTCAATCCGATAAATATCACGGGATACGTTATACATAAACTCCGCGCCTAATTTTTTGAAGCCTAAGAAGTGGGTATCGAGCCTCCGTCGTCCTATCTTGTCACCTCCGGGCTTGGCCACCGCAGCCCTTCCGAAACGACCGAGCAGCGGTCCAATCATCAGCACCGAGCCGCGAAGCGAAGAACTTTTCTTCACAAATTCAGGGCTGTCAAGATAGTCCAGATTCAGCATTTCGGCCTTGAAGGTATAGTCATGACGACCGTTTTTAGTTACCTCCACACCAATATCAGTGAGCAATTTGATCAAATTGTTCACATCAAGAATATCGGGAACATTCGAGATTCTTACTTCCTCATTCGTGAGCAGCGTTGCGCAAATCACCTGCAACGCCTCGTTTTTGGCTCCCTGTGGGGTGATTGTTCCGCTGAGCTTATGCCCGCCTTCGATGATGAATGACTCCATAGGCTATTTCCTTCTGCGCTTTTTCTCTGTCTCGCGCATCGTTATCTTATCAAACTTAAAGGTGTTCAAATCCAGCTGCACACGTCCATCGGTGTATCGTGCCAAGTCATCGGCCACTTTCTCGTCGCTGCAACTGTGGCTCCACTGCATCAAATCGCGCTTCATCTGATTGGCAGCCAGCCTCACCAAAGCATCAAATTCGTCACCATCAAGCATCGACTTGAGTTTGTCAAAGATGCCAAACATCATACGCCCATAATGGCGCACGGGTATTTGCTGCTTCGGATAGTCCATCGGCTCCGGTTTGTTGCCGATAGTCTTTGCCTGAGACACATCGTAAGGCCAGTCTATATCGAGCTTGAAATCACTCATCAAGGCCAGATGGTCCCATAGTTTCTGCTTGTAACCGGCACTGTTGCGCATCTGCGGAAACATCCGTTCCATAGTTACAATGATGGTTTCCGCACAGCGTTGGCGCTCGGCCTTGTCCTCTAATGTCAGTGCATGATTCACCATGTTCTGCACTTCCCTACCGTATTCCGGCAGCACAAGTTTCTCACGTTGCGTGTTATAATCCAATCCGTCTATCTTCATAATAAAAGCCTCTCCTAACCTAATCCCCTCTCTTGAGAGAGGAATGCCATAAGGAGGCTCGTATGGCATTTGCTTGAAACAATTTGCTTTTCCGCCTAATCTCCCCCGACAGGGAGAATGGCGGTAAGTCTTTACAACAGTTTGCGAGGCTGTTTAGCCACGAAATCCTTGAGGTAGAATGGCACAAAATAGGCCACGTCCTCATACTGTTCGAGCGCCACCCGCTTTTCCGCCAACGGTAACATATTCTTGGCAATCGGCTCAATTCCCTCTATAAATCGGGCGTTGGGATGATTGATAATATCCTTGCACTTCATGGCTCCGTTACCAAAGAAATACACCGGTCCCTTATCCAGATATTCCCTGTATGTTTCCTCATCCACCACATCAGCATGAATGGGGCGCACCTCGTTCAGCGAGCGGTCGAACACCTGTGCGTAAACCTCCATCCTGCGGGCGTCGAGCATGGGGCAGAGCAATGCGTTTTCTTCGGCAACTCTTTCCCTGAGCAGCACGGGAACGCACAACAGTTCCAACGTGGGCACTCCGATGAGCTTCACATTACGTCCATAACACACCCCCTTGCCCATCGACACACCAATGCGCAAACCCGTATATGATCCCGGCCCGCAACTCACGGCCACCGCGTCCAAAGGTATGGCATGGCTGTCTATAAACGAGAGAGCCTCATCAACGTATGTGCCGAGTTTCTCCGCATGATTAGGCCCCGTGTGGTCTTCCTGATGAAAAATACAACCGCCGTTTTCACTCACGGCAACCGAACACACATTGGTACTCGTTTCAATATACAATATACATGACATAATATCGTACTGTTTTTATGTTTAAAAAATCATATTCCGACTTAACCCAACCGCTTCAAAGTCAAAGATAGCTTCGGAATGAACGATCCGCCAAGCAACCGGAGACGACCGGCCAAGCCTCATTGTTTTCCGAAACTCGCGCCTGCCGACTTCCTCAACCACTCCAACTCCTTGAGTTTCCAAACTCATGTTTGTTGGCAATAGTATTAATAAAGTGCAAATTTAGTCTTTTTTCCTCCATTTTTTGTACTTTTGCAGAAATTTAACTTGAAAGTAACTATGATACAGTCGATGACGGGTTACGGCAAGTCTGTTGTAATCTACAGAGAGAAGAAAATTAATGTCGAGATTAAATCCCTCAACAGCAAGAATCTGGACCTATCCGTTCGTATAGCTCCACTCTATCGTGAGAAAGAGATGGAGATACGTCAGAAACTTGCTGCCGCACTGACCAGAGGGAAGGTTGATTTCTCCATTTGGATAGAAAAAGCCACACTGGTTGATGCCACCCCCATTAATACCGCGCTTGTTGAGAATTATTACAAGCAGATCAAAGATATTTCCGCCAAGACGGGCATCCCCGAACCCACCGACTGGTATGCCACTTTGTTGAACATGCCGGACGTTCTACTCAAAACCGATATAGAGAAACTCGAAGACGATGAGTGGAATGCCGTGTGCGAAGCCATCGACAAGGCCCTTGTCGAAATTCTGGAATTCCGCCGTCAGGAAGGTGCTGCATTGGAAAAGAAATTCCACGAAAAGATCGACAATATTGAGACCTTGCTCAAGTCTATAGAGCCTTTCGAGGAGAGTCGTGTGCCCAAAATCAGAGAGATGATTGTCAAAGGGCTGGAGCAGATTCCCGAAGTGGATTACAACCAAAACCGACTTGAGCAAGAACTTATTTATTATATTGGGAAACTCGACATCAGCGAGGAGAAGCAACGCCTGACCAACCATCTGAAGTATTTCCGCGAAACCATGGCCGAAAACCGTGCCAACGGCAAGAAACTCGGCTTCATCGCACAGGAGATGGGGCGCGAAATCAACACCACCGGCTCCAAAAGCAATCAGGCGGAAATGCAGAACATTGTCGTCCAGATGAAGGACGAGTTGGAACAAATCAAGGAACAGGTGCTCAACGCATTGTAAAACCTCCGCACCCTCCACATTCCCACATTTTTCCGTCATACGTTTCCAATCTTCAAGACCTCCCCAACAATGAACACCACTTCACCCAACACAGACCATCAAGCCAAGCTTGTTATCTTCAGTGCTCCGAGCGGAAGCGGCAAGAGCACCATCGTAAACTTCCTCATGCAAGAGCATCCCGAACTGCAATTGGCCTTCTCCATATCGTGCACCAGTCGTGCGCCACGCGGCACCGAGCGTCATGGAGTGGAATATTTTTTTCTCTCTCCCGAAGCGTTCAAGGCGAAAATCGCCAACGATGAGTTTTTGGAATACGAGGAAGTGTACCCCAATCGTTTCTACGGCACATTGAAATCGCAGGTCGAAAACCAGTGTGAGGCGGGGCAGAATGTGGTGTTCGACGTCGATGTGAAGGGCGGTTGCAACATCAAGAAATTCTATGGCGAACGTGCGCTGAGCGTGTTCATACAGCCCCCATCGGTCGAGGAGCTGCGTCGCCGGCTCGTTGGGCGTGGCACCGACACCCCCGAAGTGATCGAGCAGCGACTGGCCAAAGCCGAGTACGAACTCACTTTTGCCGATCAGTTCGACCGCATCATCATCAACGACGACTTGGCTACGGCACAGGCCGAAGCCCTGAAAATCGTCAGCGACTTCCTTGCCCGATAATCGCCCGGCTCTTTGGGGAGGTGCACCATCAATCGTTATCCACCATTCAGCATCGAAGAACATGACCGCCAACCCAACCCAAAACCCCACCCCGCACACCGATGCGCTCCCACCGAAGAAGCGTATAGGTGTCTTCGGCGGCAGCTTCAACCCCATTCATACCGGACACATCGCCTTGGCCCAACAGATTATGAAAGAGGCCACACTCGACGAAATTTGGTTTGTCGTCTCCCCACTCAACCCCTTCAAAACAACCAACGACGATCTCCTTGCCGACGACCTGCGACTCGGCCTCACCCGAAAGGCACTCCAAGACGAGCCACGTTTCATGGCCTCCGACTACGAGTTCCACCTCCCCAAGCCCTCCTATACGTGGAACACGCTTAAACATCTCGCCACCGATTATCCCGACCGTCAGTTCGTTCTCATCATCGGTGCCGACAACTGGTTGGCCTTCGACCGATGGGCCGAGCCAACATACATTCTCGCCCACCACGAAATCGCAGTTTATCCACGCAAAGGCTTCCCCATTGATGAAGCCTCCCTGCCTTCGAATGTGCATCTCGTCAATACCCGGCTCTACCCCATCAGCAGCACCGACATACGCCAACGCGTCAAGAAGGGGCAGTCCATCGACGATCTTGTGCCCAAGAATATTCACAACGAAGTATTGAAACTCTACCGCTGAACGGAGCGCAAACCTCTCCCCCTCTCCTTAAATATTCAGTAATGTTTGGAAATGTCGAGTATTTATATTTATCTTTACAAACACCCCTTTATTTTTCGTTTATTCTGAAATAAATCTGTTACGGCTCGAAATTCGTTAAATTTGCGACAATTCGTAGTCCGCTGATAATCAATGCATTTTATAAAAGCCCCTTCGCGCCCTCAGTTTATTCGTTCGCGGTTGCATACCTAACGGCTGTGCGAGAACGGCTCAACCGCAGTGCGGATGAGGCTTAGTCGCGCTACGGTTAGGCCTTAACCATACCGCCGTTAAGGCTCCGCCATGATAGGACGGAATACAAAACCCACTGTGAGGGCTGTTTTCGGGTTGGGCGAGGGAACAATGAGGGCAGAAACATAGCCCTTTTTGCGCTGGATGACGAGAAAATAGACACGGAAAAACGGTAACCATTCTTTACATATATAAAGACACGATAGACTCCCGATTGTCCCGGCAGTGCTCTCCGTTCCTAACTTGCGATTACCGTCCTAACGGTTGGCCATCCGTTCCAAAAGAATTTCAACGAGGCGAGGAACGGCATAGCGGTCTATATCCGCCTCGTCTATCCAGATATAGTCAGCGGGCAGTGCGGGACGCGTATGCGTTTCCAACAAATAGAAATCAGCGAGAATCACCTGATGCGTCAATACATGTTTCACCCCGTGACAAATCATTTGGGCGTGACCGTTCGTCCGGGCAGCCATGGCGTCGATCTCCGTCGGCTGTTTCACGGAAACGCCCGACACGCTATCGGCAACCGACTTTCCCCGACTTTGAGAAACAAGATACGGCTCCCAAAGGCCCTGCCATATATCCCCCCTGCCACGTCGCCGGATGGTCGTCTCTCCGTTGCAGCGGATGTATAGATAGATGAAGTGGCGACGTTTCACCTTCACCGTTTTGAGCTTGACCGGCAACTCGTCTACGCGCCCCTGTCGCAGCGCCTCACAATCCTCATTGAACGGACAAGTCACACAAGCCGGCGACTTCGGTGTGCACTGCGTAGCACCGAAATCCATCATGGCCGCGTTCAGCGCCGCTGCGCCACCCTCCAAATGCGCACTGCCCCAATCGATGGCAGAAACCAGAGCGCACTGCTTCGATGCAACAGCCATGATGTCGTCGGCCAACGCCTGAAATGCCTTCTTTCCCTCCGTTGAATTGATGGGCGTGCCGATGCCGAATATCCGCGACAGCACCCTGTAGAAATTGCCATCTACAGCCGCAGCCGGTATGCCAAAAGCAAACGAGGCAATGGCTGCCGCCGTGTAATTTCCCACGCCTTTCAGTTTTTGAAGGTCGTCCAACGTGTCGGGAAAATGGCCCAACGACACGATCTGCCGGGCAGCCTTATGCAGATTGCGCGCCCTGCTGTAATAGCCCAATCCCTGCCACAGCTTCAGCACGTCATCTTCGGATGCTGCCGCCAACTTATCGACTATGGGATAGGTCTCCATAAACCGCTCCCAATAGGCCATGCCCTGACTGATGCGCGTCTGTTGCAAGATGATTTCGCTCAGCCATATCGCATAAGGGTCATGCGTGTGGCGCCAGGGAAGGTCGCGCCCATTGGCAGCAAACCAGTTGAGAAGCGTGTGAGAGAAAATTTCGGGTGACATAGTTTGGAGATAGAAATAAGACTTTGTTCTGCCTTATCTCCCGCATACATCAGCGGGCGTTGCGGCGCGAACATTCCGGGCATATCCCCTTCACCATATAATTGATGGTCGTCATGGCATATCCCTCAGGCAGTTCCACCTGCGGAATGGGAAGGTCGTGCAGACAAAACACCCGGTGACAGCGCTCACAATAGAAATGCACGTGTATGTCGTCGTCCTCATCTTCGTCGTGGCTATAGCACAATTCGTATTTCACAACGCCATCGCCGTCTTCTAAGGAATGGACCAAATGATGCTTACGAAGCACCATCAAACTACGGAATATACCGCTTTTATCAATGGTAAGGATGGTGTTTTCCAAGTCAGAAATCGATGAGGGATGCTCCTCGTCGGCCAGCGCCTTCACCACCAAGATGCGGTTGCTCGTGGGTTTGATACCATGCTGCTGAAGCAGTTTTACACATAATTCTTCGTCCATAGCACCTGCAAAAATACGAATAATATTGTTCATTTGTCCGCGATATGGCGTTTAATTTATTATCTTTGCATACATCAATGTCATAAAAATCAAACCAATGAAAATAGAAAAGCCTGTTTTTGAGATATGGATTCAGGAGCCGGGACTCGACGGCATCTATCAGCAGATAGAGCGTGCCGGCCGCGTTTGCTACAAGAGCGAGAATCGACGGAGCGCCGATTCGGCCAAACCCTTCGTAGAAAGAATGATCAGAAGCGACCACACGGCAATGTTGGAGCATGGCAGCATCTACCTGATACTCTCACTGGAGGCGGACAAAGAAAAGACCATCGCTGAACATTATCTGCACAACAAGTTCTCCCACACGAACGTAATAGACGGTAAAGCGTATGTCACGACCAATCTGCGTGTGCTGATTGAAAACAAATGGATGGACGATTTGCAATACCTCACGGAGCCGACCCACCGGCACGAACGTCGCGTCACCGTACATTTCACCACCCAAATCGGGACGACGCGGGAGTTCAACCGCCACAGAGCCAACTCGATGGCCGAGCAGAGCACACGCTACTGCAACTACGCGAAGGACAAATTTGGCAATGAAATCACAATCAACCTGCCGGTCTGGGTGATGGAGCAGATGGCTGAACAAGGCGACGCCGTATTGAAATATACCACCAAAGACCTACCGATGCTTTTTCAAAAAGTATGTGAAGGCACCGCCAGTGACTTGGAAAACTTGGTGTTTGCCAACCTCTCGGCCGAACAAGCCTACATGAATCTCACCGCCTTGGGGCGGACAGCTCAGGAGGCTCGCGCCGTACTGCCTCTTGACACCAACACCGAACTGGTGCACACCGCGTTTGTCTCAGATTGGAAACACTTCTTCGACCTTCGGGCAATCGGCACCACCGGTGCTCCCCATCCCGATGCCAAAGTGCTTGCCGAGCCGCTGATGGAAGCGTTTAAAAAATTAGGACAGATCGAGGTCTAACGAGAAAACAGCCCCTACAACTTCCGCCCGCAGGAAATTTATTTGCTCATTTTGCAACACAACAAACTTCTGCATCCTCTCCACTCCTCTGTTGAGCCACCATCACGGTTTAACAACCCTTTCTATTACACCCCCGATGCCCTATGCCGGCAGGCTATGGACGAGCTTGCAGCATTTCTCTCCGGTGCTCCCTCGCAGCATTTTTCATCCCGTCCCATCAGCCCCAAATTTCAAGCAGAAATAGCGCAGGGCAAGATGTTCGGCGTGCTTGTCGTCGAACATACCTCTCCGGCATCAAATTTCTCCCACATCCCTCCTCCCCATTCTTCACTCATCCCTCTTCATTCTTCACTCACCCCTCTTCATGCTTCCCTTTCTTATCTTGCCGGCTACAGCGGTCAGATCTGCGGGCGGAGCGATTGGGAGGACTTTGTCCCGGCAGTGTTCGATTACCTCCAACCCGACGGATATTTCAAGCGGGAAGAAGCTGAAATCGTAAAAATAAACGAGAAACTCAAGTGCTTGCCCCGTCCGCAGCAGTGGCAGGGAAGTCGAAGTGCCGGTAAGCGGCCGATGTTTCCCAAGCGCAGGAAAGACGGGGAGAGCGATGACGAATATATCCGCCGCCGACAGTTTGAAAATGCCGAAGTGCATCGTTGGAAACTTAGGGTACGCGCTGAACGTGAAGAATTTGAGGACACGGAGCGGCAAAAAGGCGAAAAAATAGCAGAACTGAAAGCCCTGAGACGTCAAAAGAGCGACGCACTGCAGACGTGGCTGTTCAGGCGTTTCGTCATGAAAAATGCACGGGGAGAAGAAAAAGACCTCATCGACATCTTTCAAACAGACAGCCAACTCCGCTCTAACCTCACACAAAGAAACGGCAACCAATCCACAGTTTCCACCCAAGTCCTCGACGACAGGAACATCGGGGAGTCTTCTTCGCAAAGGTCTGGGACCGGCATCGCTGACCGACGGTTGGCTCCTCCCGCAGGAGCAGGAGAATGTTGTGAGCCCAAACTCCTGCAATATGCCTTTGCTCATGGTCTGAAACCTGTGAGCATGGCCATGTTTTGGTGGGGAGAAAGTCCCCGAAAGGAGGTGCGCCACCATCTGCAATGCTATCCGGCCTGCAACGGGAAATGCAAACCCATATTGCGATGGATGCTTCAAGGAATGGATGTTGAGCCTAACCCTTTGGAACAAGACAAGGCGCTCGAATTGGAAATCGTGTACGAAGATGAGGAAATCTGCATTGTCAATAAGCCGGCAGGAATGCTTGCCGTACCGGGAAAAAACGGGCGGGAAAGCGTGCAGAGTATCATGCGGAGGCGTTATCCCCAAGCCACCGGTCCGCTCATCGTGCATCGACTGGATATGGCGACAAGCGGACTAATGGTGGTAGCCAAGTCGGTGGAAGTCTATAAAGACCTGCAGGCCCAGTTTGCGGGGCATGAAGTGAAGAAACGCTATGTGGCTGTTTTGAGCAAACCATTGTCAAAACAAAAGGGAAACATAACCTTGCCGTTACGCCCCGACTTGGAAGACCGTCCGCGACAAGTGGTAGACTTCGAGTTCGGCAAGCCCGCCCTCACCCATTATGAACAAATAAGCGGTTGTCGGGTGGCACTCTATCCCCACACGGGGCGCACCCATCAGCTGCGCCTGCACTGCGCCCACAAAGCCGGGTTGGACAATCCCATCAAAGGCGACGAGTTGTACGGCCGGCGTGCCGACCGCCTGTATCTCCATGCCGAACAAATTGTGTTCAGGCACCCGATAACGGGACGGAAAATGGAATTCAGCGTTGCGCCACCGTTTTAATATTCTTCAAGGGCAGGCCAACGGCTCTGTCGTGTGGTGAGAACGCCTTTTTCGTGTGTTGGAAAGTGACGGAGCTAAGAAAATTCCAACCCTATGCTATACGAAAAACATAATCAGCATTTGGGCAATGATGACCCGCACAAACATGCCTAAGGGGTAGACCGTTGCATAAGAGATGCTGGGCGTGTCGCCCTTGATGGTGTCGTCGGCATAGCCAAGCGCCATCGGGTTGGCCATGCTGCCACATAATATGCCACAGATTGTTCCGAAATCGAACTTCTTCGTGCGTAGCGCGATGAGTCCTATCAGCAATACCGGCACTATGGTCAGCACGAAACCGATGCCTATCCATGTTAATCCTTCCGGACGGACAACCGTTTCAAGAAAGTCGGTGCCGGCATCAAGTCCAAGACAGGCAAGATATAACGACAGCCCCAATTTGCGCAGCATCAAACTTGCCGAACGTGTGGTGTAGGAGATGAAGTGCATACGGGGTCCCAGTGCTCCGACAATGATACCCATCAATATCGGACCACCGGCAATACCCAATCGCACGGAACTGCTCATGCCGGGAATAGCTATCGGAATGGTGCCGACGGCCAATCCGAGAATGATGCCTAAGAAAATGCTGCCGATATTGGGCTCCTCGAGCGTCTTGACAGAGTTTCCAAAGAAATGCTCGGCACTGTCCACATCTTCGCGTTTGCCGACAATGGTCACACGGTCACCATATTGCAACCGCAGGCTGTGACTGGCAAGCAACTTGATGTCGCCACGAATCACACGACTGACATTCACTCCATACAACTGCCGCATATGGAGTTCGCCGAGCCGTTTGCCGTTGAGCCCACGGTGGGTCACCACACACACCCGACTCTCCACATTCGAGTCGATGGCATTCCAATCTATTTTCTCTCTGTTCCAATCCTTCTTTTCCTGTTGTCCGAAAAGCAGGGCGACTGCATCGTCGTCCGTTTTCGTGGTCACAACGAGCAGCGAATCATTGGTGCGAATCACCGTGTCGGCCAAGGGAACAATCACTTCCCCATCGCGCCAAATGCGCGAAATGATGAAATGCAGATGCGACATTTGCACAATCTGCATGATTGTTTTGCCGTCCATGGCGGGGTTGATAACGTTGAATTGAGCGATGTAGGTGTGGTTATCATCATCGGATGATTTTACCTCCAAGTCGTCGGGCTTTACAAAAAACTTCCGTATGAGCACCATAGCGAATATTACGCCCACCACGCCAAGCGGATAAGTGACGGCTGTTGCCAATGCCACGCTCCCATTGGAAATGCCCAAATGTTCCAGAGCCTGAGTGGCCGCACCCAAGGCGGGGGTGTTGGTGGTGGCACCGCAAAGTAAGCCCACCATATTGGGAAGACTAACCCCCGTGATGGGTATGAGTATCAATGCCAACAATGTGCCCACTGCGATAACGGCCAAACTCCACAGATTGAGGGCCTTACCCTCGTGCAGAAACGAGCCGAAAAAGTTGGGACCCACGTGCAGTCCCAAGCAATATACGAATATGGCCAAGCCGAAAGTTTCGATAAAATCGAGCGTTTGAGTATCTACGGAAAGCCCGACATGACCGGCCAAGATGCCAACAAAAAAAACAAAAGCAATGCCAAGCGATATGCCCATCACCTTGACTCTGCCCAAGCCCAAGCCCAGCGCGACAACCAAGGATATGACAATAACCGTCTGTACAGACGAGTGAACGCTAAAAAGAGATAATATCCAGTCCATGATAAAGGGGTGCAGAAACTGACTTTATAAAATATCGAGATAGTTTTCGAATGGTATTCCGCGATTCTTGTCCTCGTTGTCTTTATTCAAATCGATAAGGCGATAAACGGCATCCATGGCCAGACGAGTAGCCTTTCGAAGGGAATCGCCATTGAGCAGATGACCGATGAGCACAGCCGAAAAGATGTCTCCCGTTCCGGGAAAATGTACGGGAATCTCCGTGTAGGGCAACATGAAATGCTGCCCACTCTTGTGGTTATATCCCACCACACTGGGCTGTCCTCCCACCGGAATGGAAGTGATGAGTACAGACTTGCCGCTCATCTGCCGCAAAGCATCGAGAAGCTCCCGTGCCTCCTTGAGAGTGACACCCTCCGCGCGGTAGTTCGTGCCCGTCAGATAGCACGCCTCCGTGTAATTGGGAAACGTGAGATCGGCCACCGCGACCATCTCATGCATGTGCTGAATGGTTGCAGGAGTAACCCCATTATACAGCTTTCCTTCATCACCCATGATGGGGTCCACATAAACTGTCGTTCCGTCGGCAGCTTTCTCCTTGCAAAAAGCTGAAACAATTTGCGCCTGCTGCTCACTCACGATAAATCCCGTAGAGATGGCATCAAACCTGAATCCCAAATGCTTCCAAACCCGAAGCGCCCCCTTGATGTATTCGGTCGTGTCCAAAATATGGAACTCACCGTAGTCCAACGTGTTGGAAACCAACGCCGTGGGGAGATTGTAGGTGGGATGACCCATGTATGAAAGGATGGGAAGCATGGCTGCGGTGGCTACCTTGCCATATCCAGCCATGTCGTTGATAAGAAGTATCTGCTTTTTACTCATTACACTATAAAATCGAGTGCAAAGTTAGTAAAAAGAGGAGAGGTGGGGAAGTAAAAAGACAAAAAAGGTTGGATATTTGAAAAATAACGGAAAAAAGGTACTAAAATGTTTGATTAACCGTTTTAAAAGCGTAACTTAGTTGAGCAAATCCAATGCTTTGAAAAAACATGGAAGTTGAAAAAACCGAAAGATGACAACACACCCACATCAATATATTAAACTTACGGTGGCCATTTACAGAGCCCACCTTTAACTATACGAACCTATACTCATACGCGATGACGAACTATGAAAACTATTATTGTTTGATTCTGGCCGGAGGCAAAGGCCGTCGTTTATGGCCCTGTAGTCGTGAGAACTATCCCAAACAATTCATAGACTTTTTTGGAACGGGACGCACGCTTCTCCAACAAACCTACGACCGGATGGCAAAGTTTCTGCCTGCCGACCATATTTTCATCAATACAAACATTAACTATATTGACCTCGTGACGGAGCAGCTTCCCGACGTACCACGCGAGCGAATCATGGCTGAGCCCATCCATCGCAACACCGTACCCAGCATAGCTTGGGCCACCCATCGGCTCCTGCATATCAATCCCAAGGCGAGTTTCATTGCCGTTCCGTCCGACCAACTGATTATCAATGAAGACGCCTTCCGGCAGAACGTGATCGACGGGCTCACTTTCGTGACCTATAACAACGCGCTGCTCACCATGGGAATAAAACCTACCCGCCCGGAGCCGGGCTACGGATACATACAACTGGCAGAGCATCTGGAACACGATGTGTATTTAGCAAAGACGTTCACCGAGAAGCCCGACCGTGAGTTTGCCAAGACATTCATGGAAAGTGGAGAGTTCTACTGGAATACCGGACTGTTTCTCGCCAATGTCGAACATCTGAAAGAGCGTCTCTCCGCAATTCTTCCCTTTGTTCTCCGCAAGCTCGATGACATCAACTTTTACGCATCACCCGAACAGGAAGACGCCTATATGCTTGAGCAATTCTCGTCATACCCCAATCTCTCTGTAGAGACGGGGCTTCTCGACGGGGCAGACGGTGTGTGTGTGATGAAATGCGACTTTGGCTGGGCCGACATCGGAACATGGCACGGCATCTATGAGGCCTTGCCCAAATCGACCGACGGCAATGTGGTGATCAACTCGGATGTGATTATCGAGAACAGCCACGACAACGTCATCAAACTGCCCAAAGGCAAAGTCGGCGTTATCGACGGGCTTGATGGCTTCATCGTTGCCGATAAAGGAAACGTGCTCCTCATCTGCAAAAAAGAGGATTCTTCGGACCTTATCCGTAAATACGTGAACGAAGTGAGGATGAAAAACGGTGACCGGTTTGTATAGTACGGCAGCCACGGCTCCTGCCTGAAAAGTGATCAGACTACTGGTCATCGGAACAATCGAATGGAGGTGGCAAACAACTAAAACGCAATCTGAGAAACGCAAGAACGCCATTCCCGTTACATGGACGAGAATGGCGTTATCGTTTTCGATGTGTGTCTAAGGTGATGAACGTTCTTTATTTACAAGAACATGGAGCAGCAGTGAACGCCTCATATATCTTGGCAGCCGTCTCTTTCATCTCCTCCTCTGACAATGTTACGTGTTTCCTGAAGTCTACATCGCCTTCCGTATTGATGGGCATCAGGTGGATATGGGCATGGTTTACCTCAAGTCCAAGCACCACCTGAGCAACTTTCTTACAAGGAATTGCTGTACGAATGGCCTTGGCAACTTTCTTGGCAAAGACTTCGAAAGCAGCCAAATCATCGTCGTTCATATCGAAGATGTAATCAACCTCCTTACGGGGAATCACCAGCGTGTGGCCCTTCACAACGGGGTTGATATCGAGAAAGGCATAGAAGTTTTCATCCTCAGCACATTTGTAACTGGGAATTTCGCAGTTGGCAATCTTTGTGAACAGTGTAGCCATAGTTATAGAATCAGTCGAGAGAAATGTTATCAATACGCAGTTTCAACATCCCACGTGGCACCTTAATATCTACTTCGTCGCCCACCTTCTTGTTGAGCAGCCCCTGTGCTATAGGTGTGTGAATAGAGATTTTGTTCTCTTTCAGATCAGCCTCACTCTCGCTCACGATGGTATAGGTCATCTTCTTCTTCGTGGTCAGGTTGGTCATTTCCACCTTCGACATGATTTGCACCTCGTCGGTAGACAATCTACTCGTGTCCACTATTTTAGCCAGTGCGATGGTCTTCTTTATCTCGTTGATTTTGTTTTCAAGATGCATCTGTGCCTCTTTCGCGGCATCATACTCTGAATTCTCACTCAAATCTCCCTTATCGGCAGCCTCGGCTATTGCCGCAGAAGCCTTTGGGCGTTCAATTGCCTCCAACTGATGGAGTTGAGCCACAAGTTTATCGTAGCCCTCTCGTGACATATAAGCCATAAGTTTTTTCTTTAATTGTTTATGCTATTGTAATGATAAACTTTAGAGAACAAGATTCCGACATTCATGGGGATGTCGGAATCTTGTTCTCTAAAGCTTGTGTTTTATACTCTTGCTGCAAAGATAGGCATTATATTCGATATGACAAAGCTTTTAGACGCTTTTTCTTACATACTGCCTGTGAATCACATACAAGATATAACTTTGGGATTGATGACAGAGGTGTCTACAGATAACACGCCTTCTTATTGTAATGTGAACTTCAAGGACTGCACATCACGGCTGTTGGGGCCAACCATCACCTCAAAATCTCCGGGCTCGTTCTTGTATTCCAATTCCTGATTGTAGAATTTAAGTTCCTCAGGAGTCAGGGTAAATGTAACCGTCTTTGTTTCTCCCTTCTTTAAGCTGATGCGCTCAAAACCTTTCAGTTCCTTAACCGGGCGCGACACACTGGCCACAAGGTCGCGAACATAGAGCTGCACAATCTCGTCGGCATCGTAATTACCAGTGTTGGTCACGGGAATGGACACGGTGAGTTTACCGCCGTTAGTGCTCATCGTTGTGCTGCTGATGGAAGGCTTGCCATAAGCAAAAGTGGTGTAAGACAGACCGAAACCAAATGGGTATAGCGGGTCATTGTCCACGTCAAGATAGTTGCTGCGGAACTTGGTAAACCATGCTCCCTCTGCGAGAGGCCTGCCCGTTGGCAGATGATTGTAATAAAGAGGTATCTGTCCCATGTTCTTGGGCCAAGATGCCGTCAGTTTACCACTGGGCGACTTATCACCAAAAATCACATCGCAGATGGCATCACCGGCTTCGCTTCCGCCAAAGCCCACATTGAGGATGGAGGGGAAATTCTCGTGCTCCCATGTCATCACGGTAGCACGTCCGGAGAAATACACCAGCACAATAGGTTTACCCGTTGCTTTCAGAGCCGTAAGCAAATCGCGCTGTGCATCGGGCAATGTCAAGTCGCTGCGGCTGCTACTCTCGCCACTCATCTCTGAAGCCTCACCCACGGCAGCCACGATGACATCGGCATCATTGGCTACGCGCAGAGCCTCATCGAGCATTTCTTTCGCACTGCGCTGATCGCGCATCTCCCGCCCAAACATGGTGCCACGTGCCTCCAAGTCGGCATCATACATCAGATTGGAACCCTTGGCATAAGTCACTGTTGCTTTATTCTTCAAGGCAGCTTGCATACTCTCATAGAGCGACCGGTATTTGTCGGATGTAGCAGCAACGCTCCATGTGCCGAGCATATTGGCACGCGTGTTGCCCATAGGACCGATAAGCGCTATCTTGCCCTCGCGCTTGAGCGGCAGAATCTGTCCATCGTTTTTCAACAACACAAAGGTCTCGGCCGCAATCCGACGGGCTTCGGCCCGGTGCTCATCCGTATAAATTTCTTTCTTGGCCCGCTTGCTGTCGCAATAGCGGTAGGGATCGTCAAAGAGCCCCAATTTGTATTTGGCCTCCAATATGCGACGACACGCCCGGTCGAT
>CALKIW010000116.1 GCA_937995875.1 uncultured Bacteroidales bacterium
CGTAAGTTTTGGGTTTAATTATTTGGCAGTTAGAAAAATAAGCTGTAATTTTGCACCCGCATTTTGTGGCATTGTGCCCATTGTGTAAAGTTATTCATTATAAAATTAAAATCAAAACCCAAACAAAATGATTATTGTACCAGTTAAAGATGGTGAGAATATCGAAAGATCTCTCAAGAAATTCAAGAGAAAGTTTGAAAGAACAGGTGTGATGAAGGAGCTTCGTGCCCGTCAGCAGTATGACAAGCCATCTGTTTTGAAGCGTCTCAAGATGCAGCGCGCTGTCTATGTGCAAAAACTGCGTCAGGAAGAAGAGTAAAAATCTTTATTTTTCTTGGTAGTTTAAATTATTTTCTGTATATTCGTTGCCATAAACGTCGTGCAAGCGATCTTTAAAGCAACAATATGATAATGATTGAAGAATTTTTGAACTATCTGCAGTTTGAGCTTCGCCGCTCACCACTGACGATAAAGAGCTATCAACAAGACCTTCGGGCTTTTGAGGTTTTTTTCAAAAATTTGAACAATCAGCTCTCATGGGAGTCGGTAGATTCGGATGTCATTCGTGACTGGATGGAGAGTATGATGGATAAAGGAAACAATGCTGCAAGTGTCAATAGAAGACTGTCTGCGTTGCGTTCCCTTTATCGTTTTGCCCTCTCCCGAAACTTGGTGAGACGGGATCCGACCAGACGTCTTGAAGGTCCGAAAAGGAAGAAACCCCTGCCTCATTTTCTGAAAGAAGATGAGATGAACAGGCTTCTGGACGATGAGGAATGGAATGATGATTATAAGAATGTTCGCGCGCGAACAATTATAATGACATTCTATGAAACCGGAATTCGTTTGGCAGAGCTTGTGGGACTTGATGACGAGGCTGTTGATCTTTCCAACAGACAGCTTAAAGTTACCGGCAAGGGAGACAAGCAGCGCATCGTGCCTTTCGGACAAGAGCTGGAGGCGACTCTGCGAAGATTTATCAATGTGCGCAACAGAGACATTGAGCGTCTGGCGCCCGCCCTTTTCCTGTCGGAGACGGGGGAGCGGATGAAAGACTATCAGGTGCGTCGGGAAGTGAAACAGCACCTTGCAAGGGTGAGTACTCAAAAAAAACTTACCCCTCATGTGCTCAGACACACGTTTGCTACGTCAATGCTTAATCATGGTGCAGGAATTGAAAGTGTGAAGCGACTACTGGGACACGAAAGTGTTTCTACGACGGAAATTTACACGCACACCACCTTTGAGCAACTCAAGCGAGAATACAAAGAAGCCCATCCGAGGGCATGAGTTTAACCATCTAAAAAAATGGAGGTAACTATGGAAATTAAGATTCAGTCGATACATTTCGACATTACCGAGAAGTTACAGGCGTTCATCGAGAAGAAAACCGCTAAGTTGGAAAGAACGTTTGAAGATATCAGGAAAGTTGAGGTGCAATTAAAAGTTATCAAGCCGGCAACAGCATTGAATAAAGAAACAAGCATAACGGTATCGGTACCCGGAGGAAGTCCTTTGTTTGTAGCCAAGACCTGTGACACCTTTGAGGAGGGCGTGGACCAATGTGTAGATGCTATGAGGGTCAAGCTTGAAAAATACAAGGAAAAATTGAGAAATCGATGAAAAAATCCTTTAAAAGTTTTGGGGATTAAAAAATAAGCACTATCTTTGCAGCCGTTTTACAACGAATTCTATGAATGGTCGCATAGCGGCTGCGGGATATGCCTCTTTAGCTCAGTTGGCCAGAGCACGTGATTTGTAATCTCGGGGTCGTTGGTTCGAATCCGACAAGAGGCTCTGCCGAAAGGAAACAAACTCGAAGAAGTTTATAGAATGATTTAAAACAAGGGTGGTTACCAGAGTGGCCAAATGGGGCAGACTGTAAATCTGCTGGCTCTTGCCTTCGGTGGTTCGAATCCATCACCACCCACATCTTCAGTCTCTGACTGATTTTGCGGAAATAGCTCAGTTGATAGAGCACTAGCCTTCCAAGCTGGGGGTCGCGGGTTTGAGTCCCGTTTTCCGCTCAAGGGTTTGCTGTAATAGCTCAGTGGTAGAGCACTTCCTTGGTAAGGAAGAGGTCCTGAGTTCAACTCTCAGTTACAGCTCTTTTCTGATTTGAATCGATAGAATGGAAGAGGAATACTGTTCATTGATTAAAATTTAATTTATTATAATAAAAAAGTAAAGCTATGGCTAAAGAGACGTACGTGCGCACCAAGCCGCATGTTAACATTGGTACAATTGGTCACGTAGACCACGGTAAGACTACTTTGACGGCTGCTATTTCCAAGACTCTCCATGAGAAAGGTTTTGGCAGTGAGGCAGCAAGCTCTTACGATCAGATTGACAATGCTCCGGAAGAGAAGGAGCGTGGTATTACCATCAACTCTTCTCATATTGAGTATGAAACTGCAAATCGTCACTATGCACACGTTGACTGTCCGGGTCACGCTGACTATGTGAAGAACATGGTTACTGGTGCTGCCCAGATGGACGGTGCTATCCTTGTTTGTGCTGCAACTGACGGTCCTATGCCTCAGACCCGTGAGCACGTATTGCTCGCTCGTCAGGTAAACGTTCCGCGTCTGGTTGTTTTCCTGAACAAGTGTGATGACCCTGAAGTTGATGAGGAAATGCTTGAACTTGTTACTATGGACGTTCAGGATCTTCTGACTTCTTACGGCTACGAGGAAGATACTCCTATTATCCGTGGTTCTGCTCTTGGTGCCTTGAACGGCGTTGCAAAGTGGCAGGATTCTATCATGGAGTTGATGGATGCTGTTGATACTTGGATTCAGGAGCCTGAGCGCGAGGTAGACAAGCCTTTCTTGATGCCTGTTGAGGACGTGTTCTCTATCACCGGTCGTGGTACCGTAGCTACTGGTCGTATTGAGACCGGCCGTTGCAAGATTGGTGACGAAGTTCAGTTGCTCGGTCTTGGTGAAGACAAGAAATCTACCATTACCGGTGTTGAGATGTTCCGCAAGATTCTTGAGGAAGGTGAAGCTGGTGATAACGTAGGTCTGTTGCTTCGCGGTATTGAGAAGAGCGAAATCAAGCGTGGTATGGTAGTTGTGCACCCGGGTGCTATTACTCCTCACGATCACTTCAAGGCTTCTGTTTACGTTTTGAAGAAGGAAGAGGGTGGTCGTCACACTCCGTTCGGCAACAAGTATCGTCCTCAGTTCTATCTCCGTACTATGGACTGTACAGGTGAGATTACACTCCCTGAAGGCGTAGATATGGTTATGCCTGGTGACAACGTTGAAATCGAGGTGACTCTGATTTATCGCGTTGCTTTGAACGAGGGTCTCCGCTTCGCTATCCGTGAGGGTGGTCGTACGGTAGGTTCCGGCCAGATCACTGCTATCCTTCCTGATGTAAAGGATGCATAATTAGGCATTAGCTTAAAATATAAATACAAAGTCTCCGCGACTGCGGTTACGGAGACTTTACTTACGGGTTTAGCTCAGTTGGTAGAGCACTGGTCTCCAAAACCAGGTGTCGAGAGTTCGAGTCTTTCAACCCGTGCAAAAAAGAAGATAATATGTTTAATAAAATAGTAAATTATTGCAAGGCTTGTTACGAAGAGCTTGCGCATAAGACTACTTGGCCAACGCGTGCCGAACTTACTCACAGTGCAGTGATAGTATTATCTGCTTCCCTTGTCATTGCATTGGTGGTGTTCGCAATGGATTTTGTATTTAAGAACCTAATGGGTATTGTATATCCAGGTTAATCATTAAAGGAAGATGGCTGAAACAGGAAAGAATTGGTACGTATTGCGTGTTGTAAGTGGAAAAGAGGCTAAGTTGAAAGAATACATTGAAGCCGAAGTGAAACACAATACGCAGCTTGCTAATCATGTTTCTCAGGTGTTGATTCCAATGGAGAAACGTGTAACTGTCCGTAATGGCAAAAGGGTGGAGAAGGAGAAGACTTCTATGCCCGGTTACATCTTCGTTGAAGCTGAGTTGAATGGTGATGTTGCTGCAGCATTGCGCTTCATGCCTAACTGCTTGGGCTTCATTGGTGGTTTGGATAATCCCAGTCCGGTTCCGCAATCACAAATTAATCGAATGATTGGTGCTGCCGAGGAGAACGAAATGGATAATGAAGTTTCAATACCCTATATTCTCGATGAAACAGTGAAAGTGATTGATGGTCCATTCTCAGGTTTCGAAGGTGTTATCGAAGAGGTAAATACCGAGAAACGCAAACTGAAGGTGATGGTTAAAATCTTCGGACGTAAAACTCCGTTGGAATTAAGTTTTATGCAAGTTGAGAAAGTTACGGAATAGTTGTTACGGACTGTCTGTGGCTTTATATATTTCATTATTTTAATAAGAAAAAGAAATGGCTAAAGAAGTTGCTGGATTAATCAAATTACAGATTAAAGGTGGCGCTGCAAATCCTTCCCCACCCGTGGGGCCTGCTCTTGGATCGAAGGGTATTAATATCATGGGATTCTGTAAAGAATTCAATGCCCGTACCCAGGACAAGGCTGGCAAGGTTTTGCCGGTTGTTATCACATACTATGCAGACAAGTCATTCAGTTTCGTTATCAAGACTCCCCCCGCAGCAGTCCAACTGAAGGAAGCTGCTAAGGTAAAGACTGCTTCAAGCCAGCCTAACCGTAAGAAAGTTGCCAGTGTAACCTGGGATCAGGTGAGGGCAATCGCTGAGGACAAGATGGCTGATTTGAATTGCTTTACTGTAGAGAGTGCTATGAAACTCGTTGCTGGTACAGCACGTAGTATGGGTATCACTGTTAAAGGGGACTTCCCTGGATAATATTAAACTTCAATTAAGAAAGTAAAATGAGTAAACTGACAAAAAATCAGAAATCAGTAGCTGAAAAGGTTGAAGCAGGGAAGGCATACACATTGAAAGAGGCTTCAGAATTGGTGAAGGAGATTACCACAACCAAATTTGACGCGTCTCTCGATATTGATGTACGCCTGGGAGTGGACCCACGTAAGGCAAACCAGATGGTGCGCGGTGTGGTTACATTGCCCCACGGAACTGGTAAGACGGTTCGTGTACTCTGCCTATGTACGCCTGATCAGGAGGAAGCAGCCAAGGCTGCCGGTGCTGATTATGCTGGTCTTGATGAGTATATCGAGAAGATTAAAGGCGGATGGCTTGATGTAGATGTCATTATCACAATGCCGTCGTGTATGGGCAAGGTTGGTCCTTTAGGACGATTCCTCGGACCTCGTGGATTGATGCCAAACCCTAAGAGCGGAACTGTGACTATGGACGTAGCTAAGGCTGTTGCCGAGGTGAAACAGGGTAAGATAGATTTCAAGGTAGATAAGACTGGTATCATACACTCTTCGATTGGTAAGATTTCAATGTCTCCGGAGAAGATTTATGAGAACGCTAAAGAATTCTTGAATACTATTATCCGTTTGAAACCTGCTGCTGCCAAGGGTGTGTACCTTAAGAGTATCTTTATTTCAAGTACAATGAGTCAGGGTATCAGAATTGATCCTAAATCAGTTGAATAATCCTAAAAGTTTTGTAAAATGAAGAAAGAAGTAAAAGATACTATTATAGCTGACCTTGGTGAGAAGTTAAAGCAGTACCCTCATTTCTATCTGGTAGATGTTACCGGATTGAATGCTGAGCGTACAAGTGCACTTCGACGCAAGTGTTTCAACCAGAAGATTAAAATGGTTGTTGTGAAGAATAATCTTCTCAACAAGGCTTTTGAAGCTTCTGAAAAAGATTTCTCTGAACTCTATGGTGTTCTGAAAGGCATGACAGCGGTTTTCTTTGCTGAGACAGCCAATGTGCCTGCAAAACTCCTGAAGAGTAAGGAAGTAGTAAAGGATGGAATTCCTGCCTTGAAGGCAGCATATGCTGAGGATGGCTTCTATGTAGGAGCTGATAAACTCGATGAGCTGGCTGCATTGAAGAGCAAGAACGAACTTATCGCAGAAATTGTTTCTCTGTTGCAGTCTCCTGCAAAGAACGTTGTTTCTGCACTCCAGTCAGGCGCAGGCACTATTCACGGTGTGCTTAAGACTTTAGGTGAGCGTCCTGAATAAAATAAAAGTAAAGTCAAAACAATTTTAACGAAAACTATAAAATTTTAGAATAAAATGGCAGACGTAAAAGCTATTGCAGAAGAGTTAGTAAATCTTACTGTTAAAGAAGTTAATGAGTTGGCAACAGTCCTGAAGGACGAGTATGGTATTGAGCCTGCTGCTGCAGCTGTAGCAGTTGCTGGACCTGCAGCCGGTGCTGCAGAAGGCGCAGCAGCTGAGGAGAAGAGTTCTTTCGATGTAGTCCTGACTGACATTGGTGCAACCAAGCTTCAGGTAGTAAAGGCTGTTAAGGAAGCTTGCGGACTTGGTCTGAAGGCAGCTAAGGACCTCGTAGAGAGCGCTCCTGCTACTATCAAGGAAGGTCTCTCTAAGGACGAGGCTGAAAACCTGAAGAAGGCTATCGAAGAGGCTGGTGCCAAGGTAGAGTTGAAGTAAACTCAATGAATATACACACACTGGTTGGGCTTATAGAAGCTTGGCTGGTGTGTTTTCATGTGAACTAAGTGTGGTTAGGATTTGCCCAGTCGGTGAGTCCTAACCTTTTTGTGTCTTTCATGACACTTTCTCTCTAACCCCTATGGGGTTTTAGGTATCGAACAATATTTTTATTTTATGTCAAACGTTATTAATAATAGAGAAAACTTTGCCAGCGTTCAGAATCCGTATCCATATCCGGATTTCCTCGACGTTCAGTTGAAGTCATTTAGAGATTTCTTGCAATTGGATACTCCTCCGGAGGAGAGAAAGAATGATGGCTTGTATAAGGTGTTTGCAGAGAACTTCCCTATCACCGACACTCGTAACAATTTTGTACTTGAGTTTTTGGACTACTTTATAGATCCGCCTCGCTATTCGATCAGTGAATGTCTTGAGCGTGGACTGACCTACAGTGTGCCCTTGAAGGCCAAGATGAAGTTGTACTGTACGGATCCTGATCATGAAGACTTCGGCACTTTCATACAGGATGTTTTCTTGGGTACCATACCTTACATGACAGATAACGGTACATTCATTATCAATGGTGCGGAACGTGTCGTAGTGTCGCAGCTGCACCGTTCACCGGGAGTTTTCTTCAGTCAGGGTGTGCATGCCAATGGTACCGTTCTCTATAGTGCCCGTATTATTCCGTTTAAGGGGTCTTGGATTGAGTTTGCTACGGATATTAATAACGTGATGTATGCCTATATTGACCGTAAGAAGAAATTACCCGTAACAACGCTTCTTCGCGCTATTGGATATGAGGGCGATAAGGACATTTTAGAGATATTTGACCTTGCCGTTGAGTTCAAGGTAAATAAGCGCAACCGTAAGTCGTTGATAGGTCGTCGTCTTGCAGCTCGTGTGCTGAAAAGCTGGAACGAGGATTTCGTGGATGAGGATACCGGCGAAGTGGTTACAGTGGAGCGTAACGAGGTGATTCTTGAGCGTGAAACAGAAATTACAGAGGACAATTACGATGCCATTCTGGAAAGTGGAGTCTCTACGATTTTGGTGCATAAGGATGAGGATTCTGCCAGCAAGTATGATATTATTTTCCAAACCCTAAAAAAAGATACCAGCAACTCTGAGAAGGAAGCTGTGAATTATATTTATCGTCAGTTGCGCAATGCAGACCCTGCTGATGATGCCAGTGCACGGGAAGTGTTCCAAAATCTATTCTTCTCAGAGAAGCGGTATGATTTGGGAGAAGTGGGACGCTATCGCATCAACAAGAAGCTTGGTGAAGACATCAGCATGGATACACGTGTGCTGACGAAGGAAGATATTATCGAGATTATCAAATACTTGATAAAACTGATCCATTCCAATGCTGTGGTTGATGATATTGACCACTTGTCAAATCGTCGTGTACGCACGGTAGGTGAGCAGTTGGCCAATCAGTTCTCTATAGGATTGTCTCGCATGAGTCGCACCATTCGTGAGCGTATGAATGTTCGCGACAACGAGGTGTTTACCCCAACAGACCTGATCAATGCAAAGACAATTTCAAGTGTCATCAACTCTTTCTTTGGCACAAATCCATTGAGCCAGTTCATGGATCAGACCAACCCCCTTGCAGAGGTTACCCACAAGCGTCGTTTGTCTGCTCTTGGACCCGGTGGTTTGTCGCGTGAGCGTGCCGGTTTCGAGGTGCGCGACGTACACTACACACACTATGGACGTCTCTGTCCAATCGAGTCTCCTGAAGGTCCGAATATTGGTTTGATTTCTTCACTCTGTGTTTATGCGACTATCAACGAACTTGGATTTATCGAGACGCCATACCGCAAGGTTAGCAACAAGCAAGTTAATCAAAACAATTCTCAGGTAGTTTATCTTACCGCAGAGGAGGAAGAAGATCAGTTTGTTGCTCAGGGTAATGCCCCGTTGAATCCAGACGGAACGTTTATCCGCGACTTTGTTCATTGTCGTTATGCTGCCGACTTCCCTGTGGTGGACCCCGATGATGTAAATTTAATGGACGTTTCGCCCCAGCAGATTGCTTCGGTGAGTGCCGCTTTGATTCCTTTCTTGGAACATGATGACGGACACCGTGCGTTGATGGGATGTAACATGATGCGCCAGGCTGTTCCGTTGCTCCATAACGATGCACCTATTGTCGGTACCGGTTTGGAGAAGCAACTTTGTGAAGATAGCCGCACCATGATAACCGCCGAAGGAGACGGTGTGATAGAATATGTTGATGCCACAACTATTCGTATTCTCTATGATCGCACAGAGGATGAAGAATTTGTGAGCTTCGACCCGGCTATCAAGGAATACAGTATTCCTAAATTCCGCCGCACCAACCAGAATATGACCATCGACCTGCATCCTATCTGTGTGAAGGGACAACGAGTAAAGAAGGGTGATATTCTAACAGAAGGATATGCAACAGAGAACGGAGAGCTGGCTTTGGGTCGCAACTTACTCGTAGCTTATATGCCATGGAAGGGCTATAATTACGAGGATGCTGTGGTTATTTCCGAGCGCATGGTGCGCGAGGATGTGCTGACTTCTGTTCATGTAGACGAATATTCGCTCGACGTCCGCGAAACCAAGCGTGGGGTGGAGGTTTTCACAAACGATATTCCTAATGTCAGCGAAGAAGCAACAAAGGATTTGGACGAAAACGGCGTGATTCGTATCGGCGCTCGTGTAGAGCCGGGCGACATCATGATCGGTAAGATTTCTCCAAAGGGAGAGAGCGATCCCTCTCCGGAGGAGAAACTGCTTCGTGCTATCTTCGGTGATAAGGCCGGTGACGTGAAAGACTCTTCTCTCAAGGCCAATCCATCTTTGAGTGGTGTAATTATCGATAAGAAGTTGTTCTCTCGCGCAGAGAAAACCCGTGAATCGAAAAAGCAAGATAAAATCCTGCTTCAGAAGATTGATGAGGAATACGAAGCAAAGGGAGAAGAACTCAAAAACATGCTTGTCGATAGGCTGATGACCCTCACGGCAGATAAGACCTGCCAGGGTGTGAAAGACTATACCGAAGCAGAAATTATCACTAAAGGCAGCAGGTTCTCAATCGCGGCTTTGAAGAATTTGGAATACGATGGTATTCAGAGCAATGATTGGACGGATGATGAGCGCATCAACGGAATGATTCAGAAACTCATCATGAATTATATCCGTAAGGCCAAGCAGATGGCTGCAGAACAGAATCGTCGTAAGTTTGCCATCACTATTGGTGACGAGCTTCCTTCTGGTGTTCTCAAAATGGCAAAGGTTTACGTTGCGAAGAAACGTAAGATACAGGTTGGCGACAAACTTGCGGGCCGACATGGCAACAAGGGTATTGTTTCAAAGATCGTACGTGCAGAGGACATGCCTTTCCTCGAAGACGGACGCCCTGTAGACTTGGTGCTCAACCCGATGGGTGTGCCTTCGCGTATGAATCTGGGACAGATATTCGAGGCAATCCTCGGAGCCGCCGGAAAGAGATTGGGCAAGAAGTTTGCCACGCCAATCTTTGACGGTGCCAAGCTTGATGACCTGCGCGAATGGACTGAGAAGGCCGGTCTTCCCAACCTTTGCTCCACCACAGTATATGATGGTGAGACAGGTGAGCCTTTCGACCAAAAGGCAACTGTGGGTATCACCTACTTCCTGAAGTTGGGCCACATGGTCGAAGACAAGATGCACGCTCGTTCTATCGGCCCGTACTCACTGATCACTCAGCAACCGCTTGGAGGTAAGGCTCAGTTTGGTGGACAGCGTTTCGGAGAGATGGAGGTTTGGGCTCTTGAGGGCTTTGGAGCCAGCCATATACTTCAGGAGATGCTGACTGTAAAGAGTGATGATGTTGTCGGACGCTCAAAGGCATACGAGGCCATTGTAAAGGGCGATCCAATGCCCAATCCGGGCATTCCGGAATCTTTGAATGTGCTTCTCCATGAGCTTCGCGGCCTTGGATTGAGCGTGAAGATGGATTAATAAGAATATTGATTAGTTATAAATATGGCTTTCAAAAAAGATACAAAGGTAAAGACTAATTTCACGAAGATAACCATTAGTCTCGCTTCTCCCGAGGAGATTAAAGAAAATTCGTACGGTGAGGTTACTAAGCCTGAAACCATTAATTATCGTACATACAAACCTGAGCGCGACGGTCTTTTCTGTGAAAAGATTTTCGGTCCAACCAAGGACTATGAATGTGCCTGCGGCAAGTATAAGCGTATTCGTTATAAAGGTATTGTCTGCGATCGATGTGGTGTCGAAGTAACAGAGAAAAAGGTGCGCCGTGAGCGCAGTGGACATATCGAACTCGTGGTGCCGGTGGCTCACATTTGGTATTTCCGTTCCTTACCTAATAAAATGGGTTATCTTCTTGGACTTCCTACCAAGAAACTCGATTCAATCATTTACTATGAGAAGTATGTTGTCATCCAGCCGGGTGCTTTGGCTGGCGCCAAGGATGCAGAAGGCATCGAGGAACTCAACGGCTCTCATCAGTTAGACCTCATTTCTGAAGAGGAATATTTTGATATTATCGACAACAGGCTCGATCCCAACAACGACTTGCTGGACGATTCCGATCCCAATAAGTTTATTGCGAAGATGGGGGGCGAGGCTGTGCTCGATTTATTGCGCAACCTTGACCTCGACAAGCTGAGCTACGAGCTTCGCGACCGCGCCAGCAACGATACCAGCCAGATGCGTAAGACTGAGGCGTTGAAGCGTTTGCAGGTAGTGGAGTCATTCCGCAGCTCGACCACGATCAATCGTCCGGAGTGGATGATTCTCAAGATCGTACCTATAATTCCTCCGGAACTCCGTCCTCTTGTTCCGCTGGATGGCGGGCGTTTTGCCACATCCGACCTTAACGACCTCTATCGTCGTGTGATCATTCGTAACAACCGTTTGAAACGACTGATGGAAATCAAGGCTCCGGAGGTCATTCTCCGTAACGAGAAGCGTATGCTTCAGGAGGCTGTGGATTCGCTGTTCGACAACAGCCGCAAGGCCAGTGCTGTTAAGAGTGAGTCCAACCGTCCGTTGAAGTCGCTCTCCGATTCTCTCAAAGGCAAACAGGGACGCTTCCGCCAAAACCTGCTTGGTAAGCGTGTCGATTATTCCGCACGTTCGGTTATCGTCGTGGGTCCGGAACTGAAGATGGGCGAATGTGGTCTGCCTAAGTTGATGGCAGCAGAGCTTTACAAGCCCTATATCATCCGCAAGCTCATTGAGCGCGGTATCGTAAAGACTGTCAAAAGTGCTAAAAAGATAGTAGACCGTCGTGAGCCTGTTATCTGGGACATTCTTGAGAATGTGATGAAGGGACACCCTGTGCTCTTAAACCGTGCCCCCACGCTCCACCGTTTGTCAGTCATGGCATTCCAGCCCAAGCTTATTGAGGGCAAGGCTATTCAGCTCCACCCGTTGGCTTGTACTCCTTTTAATGCCGACTTTGACGGTGACCAGATGGCTGTCCATCTCCCGTTGAGCAATGAGGCAGTGCTCGAAGCGCAGATTCTGATGCTTCAGAGCCATAACATTCTCAATCCCGCCAATGGAGCGCCGGTTACCGTTCCCTCTCAGGACATGGTGCTTGGTTTGTACTATATCACCAAGGCACGTCCGGGAGCCAAGGGAGAGGGCTTCACGTTCTATGACACAGAGGAGGCCATCGTTGCCCATAACGAGGGACGTTGCGACGAGCACGCTCTTGTCAAATGCTATGTGGACGATGTTGTAGATGGTAAACCCGTCCGTCGTATGGTAGAGACCACCGTTGGTCGTATCATCGTAAATGAAATCATCCCGAAGGAAATTGGTTTCTTCAATGGAATTATCTCCAAGAAGTCTCTGCGTGGACTCATTTCCGATGTTATCAACACGGTGGGTATGGCACGTGCCTGCGTCTTTCTCGACGGTGTGAAGAATTTGGGATACCACATGTCATACACTGCCGGTCTCTCCTTCAACCTTGACGATATCATCGTTCCGGCCGAAAAAGCAGATATTGTGAAGAAAGGTCAGGACGAAGTAAGCGAGGTAACCAGCCACTTCGACATGGGTCTTATCACCGACAAGGAACGTTACAATCAGGTAATTGATGCTTGGACACACGTCAATGACAATCTGAAGAAGGCGGTGATGAAGCACATGACCGAAGACGATCAGGGATTCAACGCCGTGTATATGATGCTCGATTCCGGAGCACGTGGATCTGCCGACCAGATTGCCCAGCTCGCAGGTATGCGCGGTTTGATGGCTAAGCCTCAGAAGGCCGGAGCCGAAGGCAACTCCATTATCGAGAATCCTATCTTGAACAACCTGAAGGAGGGAATGTCCGTGCAAGAGTACTTTATCGCCTCTCACGGTGCCCGTAAGGGTCTTGCCGATACGGCCATGAAGACGGCCGATGCCGGATACCTCACCCGTCGTTTGGTCGATGTTTCCCACGACGTCATCGTCACGGAGGAGGATTGCGGAACGCTTCGTGGTCTTGAATGTCGCGCCCTGAAAGACGGTGACGAGGTGATTTCCACCTTGGCCGAGCGCATCTTGGGCCGTGTGTCTGTTCACGACGTAGTCAATCCCCATACCAACGAAGTCATTGTTGCTGCCGGTGAGGAAATCACTGAGGTTAAGGCACAGGCTATCGAGAACGCAGAAGTTGAGGTTGTGGAGATACGCTCGGTATTGACGTGTGAGAGCAAGAAGGGCGTGTGCCGCAAATGTTATGGTCGCAACCTTGCATCTTCCCGCATGGTACAGACGGGCGAAGCTGTCGGTGTCATCGCTGCACAGGCCATTGGTGAGCCGGGTACACAGCTTACACTTCGTACTTTCCACTCCGGTGGTGTGGCCGAGAACGTTGCCGCTAATGCCAACATGAAGTCTAAGTACGATGCCAAGTTGAAGTTCGACGGACTTCGCACCGTGCCGTTCGTAGACAAGAGCGGTGAGACTGAGATAGAATGTCAGATGGTAGTCAGCCGTCTTGCTGAAGTTCAGTTCATCGACCAGAATACAGACATCGTATTATTAACCTTGAACGTTCCTTACGGTAGCTCATTGTTCTTCAAGAATGGTGATGTGGTGAAGAAGGGCGACGTGATTTGTAAGTGGGACCCATTCAATGCTGTTATCGTCAGCGAATATGCCGGTACACTTCGTTTCCGCAATGTTATAGAGGGCGTTACCTTTAAGGCCGAGACCGATGAAACCTCCGGTATGACAGAGCGAATCATCACAGACTCCCGTGATCACAACACCGTTCCGATGGTTGATGTTGTCGATGCTAAAGGTGAGGTGCTGGGCACCTATACATTCCCTGTGGGCGGACGTATTGCCAACATCGAGGACGGGCAGACCATCTCTACCGGTGTGACGCTTGTCCGCATCTCCCGTTCAGTGTTTAATGCCGGTGGTATTACCGGTGGTCTCCCACGTGTAACCGAACTCTTTGAGGCACGCAACCCGTCCAATCCGGCTGTTGTTTCCGAAATAGATGGTGAGGTCACAATGGGCAAGCTCAAGCGTGGTAATCGCGAAGTTATCGTAACCACAAAGACCGGCGAGCAGCGCAAGTATCTTGTGCCGTTGTCACGACAGATTCTTGTTCAGGAGCACGATGCTGTCCGTGCAGGTACAGCACTCTCCGACGGAGAGATCACCCCACGCGACATTCTCGCCATCAAGGGTCCTACCGCAGTACAGGAATATATTGTGAACGAGGTGCAGAACGTATATCGTCTGCAAGGTGTGAAGATCAACGACAAGCACTTTGAGATTATTGTGCGTCAGATGATGCGTAAGGTACGTATTGATGATCCGGGAGACACCACCTTCCTCGAACAGGAAATGGTCGACAAGCTCGACTTTGCTGAAGAGAACGACCGTATCTGGGGCAAGAAGGTAGTTGTCGATACCGGCGACTCAGACACCTTGCAGAAGGGTCAGATCGTTTCTGCCCGTAAGCTGCGCGATGAGAACTCAAGTCTCAAGCGTCGCGACCTCCGTGTCGTTAAGGTGCGCGAAGCCGTGCCGGCCACGTCCACTCAGATCTTGCAGGGTATTACCCGTGCGGCACTCGGTACAAAGAGCTTCATGAGTGCTGCTTCGTTCCAGGAAACCACCAAGGTGCTCAACGAAGCTGCTATTCGCGGCAAGGTAGACAATTTGGAGGGTATGAAGGAGAACGTAATTTGCGGACACCTCATTCCGGCAGGTACCGGCCTTCGCAACTGGGACAAGTTGATTGTAGGCTCCAAGGAGGAATACGAGCGCATGGAGGCCAACAAGAAAAACGTTCTCGACTATGCCGATCAGGTAACAGCCGAGTAAACACTTTTCAAAGTATATAACAAAAGGGGGAGCAAACCATTGTGGTTTGCTCCCCTTTTGTAACAATCTTGTTTCAGGTCGTTACACTGAAACATAAGCACCGCAAGCCCTGCGCTATCCGCCTTGCGCCCTTTACAAATAAGCCTGATTAGCCGCCGGCATCCAATATTATCCGCTTTGGTGTACTATTGCTTTTTTGTCGCCGGCATCCAAAATTATCTGCTTTCGATTTTTAACGGTGTTATGCCTTGCCCGTTCCGAACGGAGCGATGGTGTCGCCATTACCCGGCATGGGTGCCTGAGGCAGCTTAATCTCACCGAACTCCTTTTCATAGCGTGCAATGTTCTCTTGCAGGGCAAAGAGCAGGCGTTTGGTGTGCTCCGGTGCCATGATAACACGACTGAAAATCTGCGGCGGAGCAATCGGGAGCATATGGGCAAAATCAATAACAAACTCACTGGAGGAGTGGTTGATCATGGCCAGATTAGAATATTCACCTGAAGCCACCTCAGGCTTCAACTCTATTTTCACTTGTTGATTACTTTTATCTTCCATCATTTTATAAGTTTTATTTGTGTTCTAAATCGTTTAATCGTTTAGGCGTTATCTTATCGTGATGATGCAAAGATATGGAATTAATTCATAATTCACAATTCATAATTCATAATTTTGCTGCGCAACGTTGATAATTCATAATTTATAATTCATAATTAGTTCTGCTCGGTGTTTAATTCTTCATTCTTCACTCTTAACTCTTCACTTATTTATATTCTTCACTCTTCACTTATTTATATAATTTATTTCTCTTTCGCGAGGTGTAAAATAGATTAACCAAATTCTGATGAATATTTTCAGTGCAACCAGAACAAAAAGGGCTATGTTTCAGAGGATATAATCAGTTTGGAGGAACGAAAAAACACGGAGCTTTTTGCGGTTAATGCGTTGTCGCGTTATGGTTTAGGCTCAAAGGGATGGCGGCTGAAGCCTAACGATGATGCGACTAAGGCTTTGTCGCACCGCCTTTTCATATGTAATCGCAAGCGAGGATAATGGGATAATTTGAGGGTTGTAAGTAAGGCTTTGTATATCAGTTGGTTGCAAGTTGGTGCATATTTCGTGTATTTCGGAACGAGATTTTTTGATTTCTAAATACGAGAAAATTAGAGAGGCGTTTGTCAAGAAAAATAACAGGATTCACAAGCTGCCTGATTTCCTTGTCAGGATTGCATCACAATTC
>CALKIW010000117.1 GCA_937995875.1 uncultured Bacteroidales bacterium
ATGAGACGATCCTTCACTTTGCCTACTGCATAGTAGTTCACGTAGAGTTTCAGGTCACGCACGCTCTGCTGTGCCAGAGAATGGGAAGTCAGGATTTCCATTTCATTGTCAATACCGTTTGAATTGGAAATCATTCCTAATGCCGCAGTTTGCATCATGTTGCGACGGCTGCTGTTCTGGTCGTTGTCTTTGATCAGAAGTTTGGCCGAAGCTTGATAGATGGGGGTCTTGTAGCGCAGATAGATTGCTGCCGTTCCCAAACAGATAATCAAGGAAAGCAAAAACCACTTCCAATTCAGGATGAGAGTGGTATAAATGGTGGCAAAGTCGATAGAAGATTTTTCTTCTTCCTGTGCAGCCATTAAATTTACCTCTGCTTTTTTGTTTTCTTCCATTTCTTTTATTTAAATATTGTTTTCAATCTTTTCTTCCTCTGCCAGACGCAGCAGGTATTTGCCGTATTCGTTTTTGGCCATCGGGGTGGCATCCTCTATGAGTTGCTCGCGACTTATCCATCCTTGCGTATAGGCAATTTCTTCCAGACAGGCAATTTTCAGCCCCTGTCGTTTTTCTATCACTTCGATGAATGTGCTCGCTTCCGACAGACTGTCGTGCGTGCCCGTGTCGAGCCATGCAAAACCGCGTGGCAGGGTCTGTACCTTCAACGCCTCGCGAGCCAGATATTCCTGATTCACCGTAGTAATTTCCAGTTCTCCCCGATCGCTGGGCTTGATGTGTTTTGCAATGTCTACCACGCTGTTGGGATAGAAGTATAACCCCACTACGGCATAATTACTCTTTGGATTTTCGGGCTTCTCCTCAATGCTGAGGCAGTTGCCGTCACTGTCGAACTCTGCCACGCCGTATCGTTCGGGGTCGTTCACATAGTACCCGAACACCGTAGCCCCGTCTTCGTAGACAGCAGTGTCCACGCTCTCTTGCAGCAGTCGGGTGAAACCGGCACCATGAAAAATATTGTCGCCCAAAACCAGGCATACGCTGTCGTTGCCAATAAATTCTTCTCCAATGATAAAGGCTTGTGCCAAACCGTCCGGACTGGGCTGCTCGGCATATTCAAAACGTACGCCAAGCTCATGCCCGTCTCCCAACAGACGCTTGAAACCGGGAAGGTCGTGCGGGGTAGAGATGATGAGTATGTCTCGAATACCGGCCAGCATCAATACTGACACGGGGTAGTATATCATAGGTTTATCGAAAATCGGAATGAGCTGCTTGCTGATTCCCTTCGTGATGGGATAGAGCCGTGTTCCGGATCCACCTGCTAATACTATTCCTTTCATTATGTCTTTGTTATGTTTTTTATAACCACTTCGATGGCTCTCCAATGGCTGAATTGTGATTGGACGCACTGCGAAGTATCTCTATAATGCTGTATATCCTTTATGTTATGTTGTTGATTTTACCGCACAAAGGTAAACATTTAAATTGATAAATTGTGATTTGTAATAGGAAAATGTTGTATTTGTTTATGAATTACCTGTTTTTGAACGTTCCTTGCTTCTTCAGGATTCATGTGTCTGCGGCATAGATTGTTGAAGGGAGCTTTGCCGAAACATTGTCAATCGCGGTTTTAAAACAGTCGTGGTTTGTCGGATTCCGTTAGACAAGCTACGGCGTTGGTGATAAATGATTATGGGCTTGAGTGAAACGTAAATCTTAACCATAAATGTTTACAATGACGTTCAAATACAGCGCGAATTTCAAAACAAAAAATCTTTTGTCCGAAATAATCGAATTTTGACGCTTTTTCTTAGTTGGTTGATAGTCAAACACTTGTGGGTTTAAAGGTCTGTGGCATTATTTTTTTTGAAAAAACGCACTGCCGTTAAGCCCAGACGGCAGTGCGTTTAGGCCTTTGTCGCATTGCGTTTAGGCCTCCGCCGTACTGCGGTTGAGGCGTTTCGGATGAGCCGTTAGGGGCTATCCGTATTTCCCTCGTAGCGTTTTGAGTTCAGAATGAGGGTGTGAGCATTGCCATAACGGCATTTTCTGTGCTATAATTCAAAATTTCAAAGCTCGAAAATCGGTATCTTTTCTTGACAAGACAAAGTGTCCTGTCTTCGCCTGCAAAGACTTTTTTGAGGTTAAGGACTGATGCGGATAACATTCTCAGAAAGCGTTTTTATTTGCATAAAAAATTTTGATTTCTCATGATATTATGGTAATTTTGCAATAGTTTATATGTTCAAATAGTTCGAAATTAAAAATTATCATGGGAATATTATCAAAAATCTTCGGAAAAAAGTCGCAAGAGGAGAAGACCGGTGGCATGCAAGACTACATGACACTGGTAAGAATTTACTTCCAGGCTGCCCTTGCTTCGCATCTGGGAATCACCAATCTTGCGATGCTGCCCGATCTCAGAATGTTTAAGACCACGCTCCGTGTGCCAACCCAGAACAACAAACTTGGGGTGGGAGAGAAGGCATACTGTAAGAAAATGATGAAGGAAATTTATGGAGTGGACGACAGTTTTTTCAAGGAAATAGATCAGAGCATCCGCAGAAACTGTAAGAAGCTGCCCGATATGCAGGTTTACATGATACAATTCCAGAATTTCTCGCAGGATTTGATGATGCTTATCGGTAACCTGATGAAGTTCAAGCTGCGTGTGCCGACTATCTTCAAGAAGTCGATCTACGCAATGACAGAAAAAACCGTCAACGATATTTTCACGAAGAACAACTTTACCGATGCCGGTATCATTAAGTCTGTCATGGGCGTGCGCAAGTACAACCAGAGACTGGGTTTTTCGCAGCAGTGGGTGAGCGACTTTGTTTATCAGGTTGTGATGCTTGCCAAGAAAAATCCACAGTCGGGACAGGAGGATGCTGCTCAGGTAAAAAAATAAGAGAGCGAAACACAGGAAGCCAAGAGAAGGGACGGACGAGCGGGCAAATGCTGTGCCCTTTATAAAATCTGCCGTTCTACACTACGGGTTGAGAAGCGTTACTTAGTATAGAGTTCTTCGTACTCTTGTCTATTCACGCTTTTCCTTTTGTTCTTCTGCGCATCTCTTTTTCCTTTCTTAGACAAAGATTTAGGTCGAATTGCTTGCAATTCTCATTGAAAAGATTTAAATTTGCAGAAAATTGAATCGTGATGGGTGCTACTGAAAAAACAATCGATACGTTTGCCACTCGTGTAAGACAGATGATTCTCCAGTATCATGATTTGAAACAGGAGAATGCAGGCCTATATGCTATGGTGGACGAGAGAGATGCCAAGCTGAAGAAGCTTGAAGCACAGTTGAAGCAGGTCCGGAACGATTATGATATGTTGAAGTTGGCCAAAATGCTGGAGGTGACGGATGGGGATCTTGAAGAAGCCAAGAAGCGTGTGGCCAGACTTGTCAGAGACGTTAATAAGTGTATTACTCTGCTGAGTGAAAAATCATAGGACGCGATGACAGAATCAGACTCAAACAAAATAAATATAAGGTTACACATTTACGATACGGAAATAATGGTTCGTGTTCCCAGAGAAGACGAGGCATTATATCGTAGGGGAGCAGATCTCATCAACGAGCTCATGAATGCTTATTTTGCCAATTTCAAAGGAAGCAAGAGCGATAAGGAGATCACCTATTTCGCAATGATAGACTTGGCGCTCAGACATGAGCGACAGCTTAGCCGTAACGACACGAAACCTTATAAAGATATTCTTTTGACGCTGACTTCTGAAATTGAATCCGAACTTGGCAGGAAGTAGTGTGGAAAAGAATATTAATTTTACAAATATTTACATTTAATGATAAGTACTATAATAGCAGTCCTAACAGCCTTAATTGTAGGTGGACTGATAGGCTACGCCGTCTTTAGGTATGTGATTACCGGAAAGTGCAGGCAGATAATTAGTTCGGCTGAGAAAGAAGCTGAGGTGTTGAAAGAAAAGAAGTTGCTGGAGGTAAAGGAAATGTACCTCAATCAGAAGAGCGATTTGGAACAGGAAGCTCAGCAGCGGAACAAGAAGATTCAACAAAACGAAAATCGCCTGAAGCAGCGTGAACTGACGCTCAACCAGCGACAGGAAGAAATAAACCGCAAACGACAGGAGGTAGACCAGTATCAAGTGCGTGTGGACAGTGAGAAGAAACTCCTGACCGCAAAACAGGCAGAACTGGAAAAAATGCGTGAACAGGAGCGCACGAAACTTGAGGAACTTTCCGGGTTGTCGGCAGAAGAGGCTAAAAACCGTTTGGTGGAGAGCATGAGGGGCAAGGCGCGCTTGGATGCTGAAAGCTACATAAACGAGGTGATGGATCAGGCTAAGCTGGATGCCAACCAGAAAGCTAAGAAGATTGTTATCCAAACCATTCAGCGTGTGGCTACCGAGACGGCTATCGAAAATTCGGTGAGCGTGTTCCATATCGACAACGATGAGGTTAAGGGGCGCATCATTGGGCGTGAAGGCCGAAACATCAGGGCTTTGGAAGCTGCAACGGGAGTTGAAATCGTAGTGGACGATACGCCGGAATCTATCATGATTTCTGCTTTCGACCCTGTGCGTCGTGAAATATGCCGTTTGGCCCTCCACCAGTTGGTGGCCGACGGGCGCATCCACCCGGCCCGTATAGAGGAAGTAGTGGCCAAGGTGAAGAAACAACTTGACAACGAAATCATAGAGACTGGGAAGCGCACTGCCATCGACTTGGGTATTCACGGGTTGCATCCTGATTTGGTGCGCATTGTCGGTAAGATGAAATATCGTTCTTCTTATGGTCAGAACTTGTTGCAGCATGCTCGTGAAACGGCCAATCTATGTGCGGTAATGGCTGCTGAGTTGGGTCTGAATCCGAAGAAGGCAAAGCGTGCCGGACTGTTGCACGACATCGGAAAGGTGCCTGACGAGGAGAGCGAGTTGCCCCACGCTTTGTTGGGCGGCAAGATGGCCGAACGCTGCAAGGAGAAACCCGAAATTGTGAATGCAATTGCTGCACACCATGACGAAGTGGAGATGCAGACGCTTCTTGCTCCGATTGTGCAGGTGTGCGATGCCATTTCCGGTGCCCGGCCGGGTGCTCGCCGTGAAATTGTCGAAGCCTATATCAAACGTCTCAATGACCTTGAAGCCGTAGCGATGAGCTATCCGGGTGTGACCAAGACCTATGCCATTCAGGCCGGTCGAGAGCTGCGTGTTATTGTTGGTGCCGACAAAATGACCGATGAGGAAAGCACAAACCTGAGCAACGACATTGCTGAGAAAATTCAGAATGAGATGACTTATCCGGGTCAGGTGAAGATCACGGTGATACGCGAGACTCGTTCGGTGGCATACGCTAAGTAAATTTGGGCTTACAATATATTGTTTCGGGGCATTCTCAAATAGAGGATGCCCCGAAATATTTGCATACATCTCCGTAACATTTGCTGCTATATGCGTGCTTGCAACACGCTTGATGGTGGAATATGTATGGTCGCGGGCGAGGTGTAATTGTAAAAGATCACTTTTAGGCAATATTCCTACGCACACTTAAATCTTTAGAGATGAATCCATGACAGTCGTTTTGCACAGGTCGCTATATAATCTTCTATAGGTCTCTCTATAACTTCGTGTATATTTCTGTATAACTTCGTGTAGGTCTCTGTATAGCTTCGTGTGGGTCTCTGTATAGCTTCGTGTGGGTCTCTGTATAACTTCGTGTGGGTCTCTCTATAGCTTCGTGTGGGTCTCTGTATAGCTTCGTGTAGGTCTCTGTATAGCCCCGTGTCTGCGCATGAAAGTTGTTTTTTGTATATAAATCAGAAAAAATCATTAAAAAAGAAATATTTATCGTATAAAATTTGCAGGGTCTTCGGAAAGTTAGTACTTTTGCCACGTAGATAAGAAAATAAGAGTCCTTAGTGACTTTAAGAATATTTTTTTGATTTGTTTTAGTAGATTAGTTTTTAAGTAGTTTGTTTTTAGGAATCGGTTGTCGTGATGACATCCGATTTTTTTTGTGCTTACTGAAAAATACATTACCTTTGCAACATGAAACCAAAGTTACATCTCGACTGGAAAAAGGCATTGATATTCTTACTTGTCTCTGCCGGTCTCATCTATATCACCAAGTCTGCTCTGATGTCGATAGGCATTATATTATTGCTGTTTGTAGCAGACAATTTGTTGGCTGATTGGGAATATCGTCGAAAAACGAAGCGTATTTTTGACGATATGAGAAAGGAGCATGAGGAGAAAGAAAAGCAAGACAGTAGAGACAAGTGAGAGGAAAGTAATTTCCGATGTACTCGATGCAAAGGAAAAAGGATGTATCAATTCAGAATAGAAGACCAGACATTCAAGAGTAGATATGTTGTGTACATATATACGGAATGTATTCTTTGCAGAAAGAAAACTGTGGTTATGTCTTAAATTCTTTATGGTTTGGTATGGTCGATAACGTGACTTCTTCGATTCTTTCAATAGCAATGTACCTTTGGTATCCAAATAAACATTAACTTATAAAACAATGGATCAACTCATCCAACTTTATATTTCATGGGCCGGAGAGGCTCCCGCTAAAACAGAAAAGTTAGCAGGGGCAGGCAGTAACCGTGAATATTATCGTTTCACCGGCACGGACGGAGGGACCGTTATTGGTGTGGTGGGCACCAGTCGGGAGGAAAATCAGGCGTTCATAAAGCTCGACCGTCACTTTGTTCAACGCAAGTTGTCCGTGCCCCGTGTGTTTGCTGTGAGTGAGGATGGAATGAGATATTTGCAGTCCGACCTTGGCCACACGTCACTATACGATGCTATCAAGGGCGGCCGAGAGGCCGGAGGACGTTACAATTTGGCCGAAAAGCAACTGTTGTTTCGCACTATTCGAGAGCTTCCTAATGTTCAAATTCGTGGAGCCAGAGGGTTAGATTGGTCGGTTTGTTATCCTCTGCCGGAGTTTAACGAGGACAGAGTGCTGTTCGATTTGAATTATTTTAAGTATTGTTTTCTTAAGCCGACGAATCTCGATTTCCATGAGATGAAGTTGGAAGCCAGTTTCCGTCGCTTTGCCAAAGATTTGACTTCAGAGCCTTCCGAAAGTTTCTTGTATCGCGATTTTCAAGCTCGAAACGTGATGCTTGATGCTGAAGGGAATCCTTATTTTATTGATTTTCAAGGCGGACAGAAAGGTCCTTACTATTATGATTTGGCTTCTTTTTTGTGGCAGGCATCAGCTAAATATCCGTATAAGCTAAGACGCGAACTGATCGCGGCCTATTATGAATCGCTCAAACTTTATACTGAGGTGCCGACAGTGCGCCATTTTGTGTCCCGCCTTAGCCTGTTTGTACTGTTCCGCACCTTACAAGTGTTGGGAGCATACGGCTTTCGTGGCTATTTCGAACACAAGCAACATTTCATCGACAGCATCCCTCCCGCAATGGAAAATCTGCGCGATTTGCTTAAACTCCGCGAGGAAGTGCTGCCTTATCCCTATCTTCGCGAGTTGCTCGGACGGCTTACGGAGCTTCCGCAGTTTGCTCCAGTGTCCAAGCCAAAGCTAACTCGCAGTGACGGTTTCAAGACCACAGAGCGCGATGTTTATGCCTCGCATCCGCAAGACGGACCCGCTACTTTCTCAAAATATGACGGCAAAGGGCCACTGGTAGTCAGTGTTTTCAGTTTCTCTTTCCATAAAGGAATACCTAGGGATACGTCTGGAAATGGTGGCGGTTATGTGTTCGACTGTCGCAGCACTCATAACCCCGGACGATATGAGCCTTATAAAAAGCTGACCGGACTCGATGAGCCGGTTATTCGTTTCCTTGAGGACGATGGAGAGATACTTGAGTTTTTAGAGCACATCTATGCCCTGGCCGACAAGCACGTGGCGCGTTATATTCAACGCGGCTTTACCCATTTGATGTTCTCTTTCGGCTGCACGGGCGGACAACATCGCAGTGTGTACAGTGCCCAACATCTGGCAGAACATATTCATCAGAAGTTCGGCATCGAGGTACACATCATTCATCGTGAGCAAAACATTGAGCAAACAATGAACGCCATCAAGCAATAGGCATGATGGCGTTTTTCTATTTATGACCATTATCGGATGCTTCGATAATGGGTTAGGGCAGACTGCCGTTGTCTGTCGGTCACTTACTGTGAATCATGAGCGTTTTCTTGAGGTTCAGATCAGGTGCACTAACCTCCACATTTATGTTTCCGGCCAGCTTTCCTGCCTGCACCACAACCACCAGTTTCCCGCTGAACAGTTTCATCTTTGGCTTGACAAATGGCTCCAACGAAGTGGCATCACCGTTACAGATAGCACGGAATGATCCGTTACCGGAGACCTTCACTTCGATGTTGTCGGTTGCAGTCGGCAGTTCAGTGCCGTTCTTATCAATCAAACCAACGGTGATAAAACACAGGTCTTCACCGTCTGCGGTAATAACGTTGCGGTCAGCTTCCAACTTGATTTCATTGGCTTCCCCTGCCGTTCTCACCGTTTTTTCTGCTGCGACATGACCATATTCGTCATAGGCCACAACTTTCAGTTCACCCGGTTGATACACCACATCGTCCCACATCAGTCGATAACGGCGTGCGCGAGCTTTGGCAACATCACCCGTTGCAGGATTTTGGTCGTCTACTTTCAGGTCTTTTACCTTTTGTATGCGCCCCTGCGATTTCCCGTTTACAAAGAGTTCGGCTTCGGGATAGTCGGTATAGACGAACACAGGCGTCACTTTCCCCTTTCGTTCCGGCCATGTCCAATGTGGCAGAACGTGCAGGGTGTGTGCATCCTTATTCCATACCGAACGGTAGAGATAGAAGCGGTCTTTGGGCAGACCGGCCAAATCCATGATGCCGAAGTAACTGCTTCGGCTGGGCCAATACTCATCGTATGGGGTTGGCTCCCCCAGATAGTCGTACCCGGTCCAGACAAACTGTCCGATGTAATAGGGCTTGTCTTCTTCTGCCATAAAGTCTTCTTCCGGAAGATTGCTCCACGAACACCATTCCGTATCATAACTTGACACCTGTCCATCGTCGTCGGCCTCAGCCACACGGAACGTCACCGGGAATTTGTAAACACCTCGTGAACTCACCGTTGAGGCTGTCTCCGCACCCAACAGGAATCCCTGTGGCAGTTGCTTCATGTTTCTGTCGTATTTGTAGACACGGTAGTTGAATCCCGGAACGTCCATCACCTGAGCAAAGCCCGATTTTAAGGCCTCTTCCGCACGGTCCATTCCCTGTGTCACCGGCACCGTTGGGTCGAGTTTGTGGCAGAGGTCTTGCAGCCTCTTGGAGATTTGGCGCCCTTCTTCGCTCCATTGTTCGGGAATTTCATTGCCTATCGACCACATGATCATGGAAGGGTGGTTGCGGTTGGCCAATATAAGATTGGTGATGTCTTTCTCGCTCCAGTCGTTGAAGAATCGTGCATATCCGTTCTTGCATTTGGGATAGAGCCACATATCAAAACTCTCGGCCATCACCATCATTCCGAGCGAATCATACACCTCCATCTGCATTTGCGAAGGCATATTGTGGGCTGTACGGATGGCGTCGGCCCCCATATCTTTCAGCTGTTTCACCTGTCTGATCAGTGCAGCCTTGTTCACTGCTGCTCCCAGCGGTCCGAGGTCATGGTGCAGGCACACCCCTTTAATTCTCCGGGTCACCCCGTTCAGTCTGAAACCATGAACAGAGTCCACCGTCACGGTGCGTATGCCCGTCTTGATGGAAGTCTTGTCTACAAGTTTCTTGTCTTGGTAAAGGCAGGTCTCCACCCGATACAGTTCGGGCGTCTCCGGCGTCCAAAGTCGTGGGTTGGATAAAGTGATTTCACCACGAGCATGCCCATTGGCATCCACGTCGGCCCGACATACGTGCTCCACCCGTCCTGCGGGATTGAGCAAACTCACCTCTACGGCCAAATCCTTCTGTCCCTCATAGCCTTTCAACCGGGTGTCGATGGTAATCTTTGCCTCGTTGGAGGTAATGGCATTTGTGCGGAAAAAGCTATTCCATATATCAATGGCAAGTGTCGGTGTGATGACAATCTTCACCGGCCTGTAGAGACCGGCACCGGGATACCAGCGACTGCTCTCCTCAACGTTGTGCAGACTAACGTCTATCCTGTTGTCGCCTTTTTTCAGCAGCGGAGTTATATCCAGCTTGAAAGGCGTGTAGCCATAGGCCCAATAACCGGCTTTCCGGCCATTTATATATACCGTAGGCTCGGCCATAGCACCGTCGAAGGCTATGACGGCGCGTTTGCCGTCGAGTTGGCCTATATTCACAGTGGTGGTGTAATATCCTTTGCCAATCCAAGGCAGCGCACCGGAACGCCCCGATTTTTCGGTTTTTTCTTTCTCGCCGTTCTGCTCAATGGCTACCATTTGGAGGTCCCATTTCTTGTCAAACGGTCCTGCAATGGCCCAGTCGTGGGGCACGTTTACTTCCTGCCAATGCGTGCTGTCTCGTGAAAACAACCAAGTCTTCAGGTTGTATTCAGTTCTGCTTTGCGCATGGGTGGAAAAGGGAACGGCCAGCATGGCCACAAGGAATAGGATGGTTTTCATAGAAAGTTTTGTCATTGATGCGTTATGAATGTAAGTTTAGCGGTTTTTTGTGGCAGCAAGAGATAGCTGTCCACAAAAAACAATTCCCACATCCCGCCCTCGTCTGTCGGTTATAGTCAACTAATGGTAGTGCTCTTTGCGCTGTGCAACTTGTGCTGTGCGTGATTATGCTGGGAAATGCAACGTGCAAAAACGGCGATTCAAACGCCTTCGGTTTCCCCGCTCCGATGATCATGCAGGTTTTTTAGTTCACACCTATAATCCGATCAGACTACAATCCTGAAAGTCTGTAATCAGTCTGCCAACTCCGTTGAGAAGTTGAGACTTTGAATCTTAATATCCAACTGCCTGAGCTGCTTGGCCCACTCGTCGATTTGCCGACCGAGAGCCTTGACATCTATGGTGGTCGTCATTTTGATTTCCGAACGGCTGTAGCGGTCTTGCGATTCAGATGCCTTGTTGAACACTTCGCGCAGGGCAGCGATGCGTAGGGTGAGCACGTCTTTTTCCGACATGAGTTCGGTCAGCGTCTTTCCTTCGCTCACGGTGTTCATGTTTGTTTTGTTGATTTGGAAGATGAGAGGCTGCAGTCGGGTCAGACTGCTATCCAGTTCTTTCAGCAGTTCAGTTGGGTTTTCCGAAGGCTCATCGCCCTCTTGAATCCTGACATTGTTCAGCAGCCGGCTTCTCAGCTGCTCTATTTTCTTTTGCAGGTCCTTGCGAATGGCCAATGCTTCTGCGAGTATCATTATAGTTCGATTTATGGGTTAATATGGAATGTTTTGTTATTGTTCTCTGATGTGATATACTACAAAGTTAATCAAAAGTTTCTGTTTGGCCCGTTGTTGTTGCAACTAATTTTCTTTTCGTTTCTATTTTTCGATTTACACATATTCTATTTTCATTTCCTCACTCACTCGAAATTCTTGTTCTCCGTGTTCGTCTGCCTGATAAACAATGCGCAGTCCCTGATAGTCGCGCGACACTTTCAACGCAATCTGGTTTTCGCAGAGATACTCCCACATGGGTGCTCCAAAATCGTAGGATGCTCCGCTGAGTGCCAGTCGCATACTGATGGAGTCGAATCGCCAGAACCCGCCACCCATGCAGATGTCGCCGGGATGCAGCAAATCTTTGTGCATTCTGACGTTGCCAAGCCGCATGATGCCTCTCCGGGTAATGATAAACTTTTGTGCCATAGCGTTTGTGATTGTTTGTCAAAAGTACGTTTTTTTCTTGAAATCAACAAGGATAAAGTGTTGTTTCGCATAGTTTTTGGCTTTTCCTTCATTTCAATTAGCTTTGAAATATCACGATAAAGGGTGCTTTAATTTTCGTTTATTTTAAAATGAAAATTATTTTGTTTGAAATACGCCGAAAATACGGAGCTTCTTCTATCAATCTGATAGCCAGTCTGTTGCGGCGTCCTGTCTTTCTTGTACACGACAACTTTTCTTTAGGGTCTTGCCGTTAGCGCTTTGTCGCATTGCGGTTGAGCCTTTGTCGCCGTTCCGTTCGGCTTCTATCGCATTGCGACAAAGGCTTATCCCCTCAGCCATTAAACCCTAATGGCACCACCACTGTTGCCCGACAATCGTGCCACGTTGCTCATTTCGCCTCCAAACATAGCCCTTTTCGTTCTGGTTGCTCATGCTGCCATGCCTAAGTTTTTGGTAATAATTATTGATAATAACGGAAAAATACAGTTTGTTCAAATCAAGAGCAGACGTAGGGGTGAATATTGCGATGGTTTGCTTGGCGGTGTATGGGAAAAACCGTATATTTGTCGTGACAAAAATATAAGCAGGATATGGAACAAGTGAAAATGCTACTCGTAGTAGACCCGCAGATAGATTTCATAACGGGCACATTGCCGGTACCCGGAGCAGCTGAGGCGATGGATGCCTTAGGCCGATATATAGATGAGCACGGCGCAACGTATGCGGTGAAGATGGTGACCGCCGACTGGCACCCTTACAACCACTGCTCGTTCGACAGGCGGGGAGGGCAGTGGCCGCCCCACTGTGTGCAACATTCGGCGGGTGCGGCGTTGTGGCAGCCGCTGTTGGAGTCGCTCAACAAGTCGAGAGGCGGATTCACCATGCTGTATAAAGGTATTAGGGTGGACAAGGACGAGTATTCGGTCATGGAGAATGCCGAATCTGCTGCAGTGCTCCTCAGATTGATAGAGGCTCTTAAAATAGACCGGATAGATGTATGCGGATTGGCGGGAAACATTTGTGTGTTGAACACCATGCGCGACCTTGTAGCCTTTTTCGGACCGAAAAAGTTGCGGCTCCTGACCGACTACGCACCCTCGCTCGACGACGGATCGGAGCTGAAGGCGTTTGTGGCGGAGAATGGAATTGAAACACTTTAAACAAACTCTATAAATTCTATAAAATGAAGAAAACACTAATCGCTCTGTTGATGGGCGTCCTCTGCACAGCCGTTGGCCATGCGCAGGAGAAAGAGACATTCTGGCTTGGCGCCGACATCAGTGGAACTACGCAGATGGAAGCCGGTGGCAGGAAATTCTATAATGTGCGCGGAGAACTGCGAGAGAACACGGCACTGATGAAGGAATTGGGGCTTAACGCAGTGCGACTGCGGGTATGGGTGAATCCTCGTGGAGGATGGTCGGACAAGGACGATGTGCTCGAAATGGCAAAGCGGGCCAAATATTATGATATGGCTGTGATGATAGATTTCCATTACAGCGACTGGTGGGCCGATCCCGGCAAACAGCACATACCGGGAGCATGGCAATATTACAGCTACGACGAGATGAAACACGAGTTGGCTGCACACACTCGTGAAGTGTTGCAACTGCTGAAAGACCACGATATAGATGTGAGGTGGGTGCAGGTGGGCAACGAGACGACAAACGGTTTCTTGTGGCCGATGGGAAGAGCGGAAGACAACATGGAGCAATATGCCGGGCTTACTCAGGCCGGATACGACGCGGTGAAGCTGGTTTACCCCAATGCTAAGGTGATTGTCCATCTTGACGGCGGCTGCGACCGCAAGCGTTATGACTTTATCTTTGATGGCCTGCGCAAGTATGGCACAAAATGGGACATGATAGGCGTGAGCGTTTATCCGTACTGGGACAAGGTGGCCAAACTCGAAACTGACTGGCAGGGCACTGTTCGGGACTTTGCGGCAAACATCAGGTATCTCTATCGGAAGTATGGCACGGAGTCAATGGTGGTTGAGACGGGTGTGGAAGCAAACAAACCCGTAGAGGGCAAGCAAATTCTCTCGGCAATTATCGACGCTTCGCGCAACGACACCGACGGCCATTGTCATGGGGTGTTCTATTGGGCGCCGGAACTCGAAGGAGCCTATCCGTTGGGTGCCTTTAAAGATGGCAGACCAACGGAAATCATGGACGCGTTTGCCAACTGAGTTCAGGAATTCAAGACAACAGCTTCTATTGACAATCCTGAAAAAATATTTCAGAAAAACGATTCATAGAAGATAGTCGGAATATGAGTTAAATGATGGATGATAAATTAATTATAGACGGGGCAAGCCGATTGGCGCAAAGACTGCACAAGGGGCAGGTGGACAAAGCCGGAGCGGATTATTTCAGCGGCCACTTGACGGCTGTTGCTGCTATGGGAAGGAACTGGCAGGAGCAGGTTGTCGGCTATTTACACGATGCGAGTGAAGACACTCCGCATACAGTGAATGAGGTGTTGAACATGCTGGTTGAGGAGACGGGCATCCCCTTATGTTTGACCGACAGAAAGGATTTGGAAACGGCATTGCGACTTCTGAATCATCATGCAGCGCCCGATAGAGAAAGTTATATCCGTGCTATTGGTACTGATGCTCTTGCTACAGCCGTAAAACTGCATGACCTTACCCACAATATGGATTTGTCTCGTATTGCTAACCCAACGGAGAAGGACTATGCACGTGTGGAACGATACAAGAGAGAGTATGATTACTTGTCGAATTCCAAAGTCAATCAAGACGTTTTCGACAGGTAAAGTGCAAACGCAGTGCCTTGATGATGATACTTGTGGCGGGTCATGCTTGATGGGAGGATTTGTTTTGTTGTTCTTTGCCAAACTTGTAAAAAACGTTTGATTTTGTAAAATGGAATACAGAAGCGGGAAATAATGTGTATCTTTGCACGAACAAAAAAATCGTGTAGTATTTTGAAACTCATTCATACATTCTCATATATCATGTTCATGTCGCTTGGCCTACTGCTCTACAGCGGATGCAGCTGCGACAGCAAAACGGAAAAAGAAAACGGAAAGACAACTATAGAACAGACGCCTGTAGCGGTTGATACGGCATTGCGCAGCAGATTGGTAGATTTTGCCCGACAGCCTCGTGTAAACGGACAGTTCGGCTTCCATGTGTATGACCTCACGGCAGACAAGCCGGTGTTTGGATTCAATGAGCGTCAGGCCATGTCGTCGGCCTCGTGTATGAAGTTGCTCAGCGGCGTGGCCGGCCTTCATCTGCTCGGTACCAACCACATGTATCAGACATCCGTCTATATGCGTGGGCGGGTTGAAGAAGGAATGTTGAAAGGTGACGTGGCGTTTCGGGCGGGGCTCGACCCACAGTTGCAGGCTCCCGATATGCGGAAGTTTGCGAAAGCCATAAAAAGCAAAGGAATATCCAAAATAGGGGGGCGGCTGTATGTAGACCTCACGCTGACGGAGCCTGTGGAGAGCGAGGCTCACTGGTACCCTTGGGATTTAAGTTTTTCACGTTACGGATTGTTGTATAAGGGTCATGAACGTGTGGTCAGGGAGCTCAAGGCTGCTTTGCGTGGACAGGGTGTAAGCGTGGTCGACAGTCAGGTTGTGATGGGCGCCGTGCCCCAAGATGCCCGTTGCATTTACAGACTGTTGAGGCCTATAAACCATGTTACCCGACGGATGTGGAAAAACAGCTCGAACATACAGGCAACGGGTATGCTCTATACCATTGGTCATAAAGTGAATCCGAACGCAGACCCTATATTGGCCGGCGTGGACTATCTGCGCACGTTTCTGAGCGACACGCTCGGACTGAAGGATTCTACGCTCGTGATTCATGATGGTTGCGGACTATGCACGCACAACCATCTTTCGCCTCTGGCACTGACTACGATTCTAAGGTTTGGCTATAGGCATAAGCCCATTTATGACAGACTGTATGATGAACTGCCCATAGCGGGGGTGGACGGAACGCTGCGGCGTGAGATGACGGGAGCTAAAACGCGTGGGAAGATTCGGGCGAAGACCGGTACGCTCTCGCACCCCTATGGCATCAGTTCGCTTGCGGGTTATTGCATGGGAAGCAATGGGCATTTGCTGGCCTTTGCCATTATGGACACGGAGATGTCGGTGCTCGATGCCCGTGTGCTTCAACGGAGGTTGTGTGAAGCGATGGTGAAATAAAACACTTTTTTAGATGGAATTTCGTTTTAAATGCTTAACTTTGTCCGGTCAAAGAAGTCTTCTACCATGGAAATCATGTAGTGGAAAAAGCTTCGTTATTTCAAAAGATTGTATATAACTCATTGATAGTCAAACGAATGTACTATT
>CALKIW010000118.1 GCA_937995875.1 uncultured Bacteroidales bacterium
GCTGCCAGGGGCGTTACGGTGCTTCTCCTCTCTTAGCGGAACTTGTTCTGCCGGGGCTATACCGCGTCAGCCCAAATGGTCAATGCGTGTAAAATATGATTACCAAATTTGGGGTGTCTGTACTTGAAGCATCCAGAGAAAAAAGCGCCATGTTTTGAGCGAAACTTTCGGCTGGAAAAACGGGAAAATATCGAGAGTGTTGCGTTTGCTATCTTATCATCGTGCGTTTTGGCTTTAGTCGTCCGGCGAATGAGCTTTACTCGCAACGCGTTTAAGGCTTCATCGCACTGCCATTCGATATGCAATCGCAGCCGTCCAAATCGTAGTCATAATAGCAATTTTTACAAACGGTTGACTATCAACATTTTGTAAACCTTCGCATATTTCTCGTATTTCGGGCGGAAGCAAAATCATTTTTGAATACGCCAAGCACGGGAGGGTGTTTGTCAATAAAATACATGCATTCAATGTCATCAGTTACGGTCCATAAAATGACACTTTGGACAAACTAAGAAGGCAGGCCTACTGTCAGGAGACAAACCTCATGAAGCGCAAGGTGCTCAAAGGCTCTTGCCGTGCAATGGTGAAGACATTTATGACGCTTGTCACCGAAACAGATTGGCTTATCCCTTCCGTCAATAATTAGAAGTGTAAAGGAACGGTTCGCCCGATAAGCCATAAAAAACATATAATTTATCGGGCGGCCCTGCATATTGACCTGTTATTGGGTTGGAGAGATTATATACAACTGGTCATTCTTCCATTTTCCACCAGTCGAACGTCAACAGTTTGCGACCTTTTTGACCTTTAAACGAGAAGAAAAGGTTGTGAATGCCTGTGGGTGGAACAGGGATATCTGCCCGAATGGTCTGCCATTCCTCCCACCCGCCGGTAGCAGGAACCTGGATTTCGGCAAAGGGTTTACTGCCTATGCTGTCCGCATGCAATTCTATCCACCCGCCCTGCGTGGCACTTGCCACGCTCACTGTAATATGGCGAGGGCCGGATAAGCCGAAATCCACGTTTGCTAATTTCATCCAATCGCCATGATGCACATCGCTCAGATACACTCCCGTGCGATGGTTCTGCTCCGTGGTCAGGCCGTGAGAGAATGCCATGGTCTCAGCCTCAACCCGCTGATAAGGATTGAATGTTCCCACCGGCTGCACCCCTTCGGCAGAAGGCATGATAGTTGGAATTGTTCCATCGGCATTATAGGTAAACTCCTCCACGGCCATGCTGCGTGCAAAGCCTCCGCCACCGGGTAGGTTTCCCGTGTGATAGAAGAAGTAGTCGTGTCCCTTGAATGCGGCGAGTCCACAATGGTTGGTAAACGACCGGGTGGAGTCCAACTGTGGCATGATTACGCCTTTGTAAGTCCAGGGGCCTTGAGGCTTCTTGCTCATGGAGTAGGCTATATGCTCTGGCACTCCCCCCCCGGCATACAACATATAATAGTTTTTGCCCCGTTTGGAGAGCCAAGGACCTTCGGTATAGATGTCCTTGTATTTCACGCCCTTCTCCCGCTTGGCCGGCGAGGGAGCGCCAAAACTCTTCTCATCTTGCTCAACTCGTGTCACCGGACCGTCAAAGCTCACCATGTCAGGATTGAGCTTGGCCTGATGAATCTCCGGATTGCCCCATACAAGATAGGCGTTGTCGCCATCCACCAAGGCAGTCGGGTCGATATTATCCCACTTCCCATCGTCATAGAGGGGTTTGCCAAGCGCATCCCTGAAAGGCCCGGTCGGACTGTCGGCCACTGCCACGCCAATCGCCATGCCACCGGAGAGCTTGGAGTGGGCACACACATACCAATAGTATTTGCCGTTGCGCTCCACACACTGCGTGGCCCATGCGCGGTCATCAGCCCAGCTGAACGAGTTAAGCCCCAACACTTCTCCATGATCGGTCCAGTTCACCATGTCCGTTGTGGAATACACACGCCACTGATACATCCAGAAGAAATCGGCTCCCGGCTCGTCAACGTCCGCATAGACGTAGAGCGTGTCACCCTTCACCATAGGGGCAGGGTCGGCAGTGTATCGTGTTTGCACAAAGGGATTTTGCGCCATCAGGACAACCGGCAGTATGGCTGCTATGCCCATCATCATTATTTTCTTTTTCAACATAATTGTTTTTGTTTGTATTTTACTTGTTATGCCCATCATCATTATTTTCTTTTTCAACATAATTCCTATTATTTTGCTTGAGCAACTATGACAACCCCTCCGTTTTGGGGTATCGTGACATTCACTTTTCGCTTATAAGTCATCGACCTCACCTTGCCCTGCAAAGCCGGACTGTCGGAGTAGACCGTCAGTTGACTTCCCGATGCCAGCATGGGCAGGGTCAAGCTGCGTTTCAACGGCTCTTTCTCGGCATTGATGCCCACGATATACCATTGGCCGGCATGCCGTCGGGCCATGATGACATACTTTCCGGGATAGCCGTCAATGTATTTAGTTTCGTCCCAGGTGGTGGGTACTTGCTTCATGAACTCGATGGCCCATGCGGGCGCATCCGTCAGGTTGTTGGGAGCCAAGGCAAAATGCTGCACAGGGCTTTGGAACAATACTGCCGTGGCCAGGGCAAACACATCCGACGTGCGTCGCTGACTGCCCGTACGGTTGTTGGCATTGTAGAACTTGTTGAGCGCGGATCCACCGAAATCCATACTGCCCACAGTGTTGCGCACAAACGGATGGATGCAGGCATTGCGAGCCTCCGCATCACACATCTCCTGGGAGAAGTGCAGGTTTTCGCTGGCCAGGACGGCTTCGCTGGCCGCAAAGTTGGGATACATACGCTCCCAGCCACGTGGCAACGTGCAGCCATGGAAGATGCACAGCAGTCCGTAGTCGTTGGCATCGCTCAGGATTTGCTCATAACGCTGCAACATATCCTGCTTGTCTCCTCCAAAAAAATCGACCTTGATGCCCCGAATACCCGTCTGTTGCATCCACTTCATCTCGGTCTTACGCTTGATAGGGTCACTCATGATGCCGCGCGGGCCTTGCGGAGCGTCATTCCAATATCCGTTGGAGTTGTACCAAAGATACAGACTGACACCTTTCGTGCGACCATAATCGGCCAGGCGCCGGATGCCCTCACGACCAATACGGGTGTCCCAAAGTGCATCGACCAACACAGAATTATATCCCATCGCTGCTGAAAAATCAATATAACGCTTCTGTTCGTCAAAGTTGCAACTGGCATCCATGCCGATAATCCAGCTCCAGGAACCCTTGCCATAAACATATTCGCGTGAGGCGGGGTAAAGCTGTTCCACCAAATCGAAAGGCACTGTGGTCTCTACAATGTTGGCCAAATCACAACCCACCGTTATCGTGCGCCAAGGTGTTTGTCCGGGCAAGGCCATACCCGGCTCCACAGAGCCCAATCCGTTTCCCTCGCCCGGTTGCGGAAATCCAATGGTGTAAAGGCCGCCCTGATGCCCGATAAGTCGGCTGCCACAATAGTTTCCGCCTACCCCTGTCTCGGAAACCAGTGCCCAGCCGTCGGTTCCAATCTTGAACAGACATGGGAAAGTGTAGCCCTCGCCCCATCCGTTTTTGCCAAGGGTGTCGTCGCAGGTGTAGTTGGTTTCATAACTTGGATAGGTCGAGGCAAAGCCGCCCATGGGTTTTACCTGCGGACAAAGAAAGGTCGTTGTTCCTTGAGGGAACCGAAAGCCGGAGCTTTCGCTTTGGATCACTTCCCTTAATCGCTCCTTGGCCGGATAGAGACGGTAACAATAGGCTACGTCACGATCGGTCAGCCGAAACACGACATCCATCGAATCACCCTGTGAAATTCTGAACCGGCACACCGCTTCCGTGGCCTGATAGTCGACTTCCGACTGCTTGATGTTCCTAAGCCGATAGTGCTCCCGAATGTCTTTCAACTCAACACCGACGAGTGTCAGGCCTGTGGAAAAGTCCCTCTCGGGCGTCACTACTCCCAAGGGCGAGGACAGAAGCATGGTTTTTCCCTCATAAGCCACTGTATAGGTGGGACGGCCACCGGCATCCGAAAGCGTTACTTTGACTTTCTCCCCGGGACTGAGAATGGTCTTCTCGGTTGCCAAAGCCGAAATCGCCACACACCATGTCGCTATTATAAAAAGGTATCGTTTCATATTCTATGGTTTGTATTATTTAAATTTCCAATAATCAAATTTCATATTGTCTGAGGGGGAATCTTTCTTAAAGCACAGATACAAGTCGTGCACGCCTTTCATATTTCTGACATTGCAGGACATCTCCCGATAATGGTCTGTGCCCCCGGTTCCCTCAATATGCAGTTGTGCAACGGGTGGATTCTTGTCACTGTCAAGTTTAAGTTCTATAGTTCCCCCACCGTCGGAGGATACAGAGGCTATGAAACGCTTGGCCCCTTTCCTGCCAAAGTCCACACCTCTGAGACGGATATACTTTCCATTATCAATGTTTGTCACAACCATTCCATTGCCATCCGCACGTTTCTCAGTTTTCAGGCCATATCCCCAGTTCATTGTCTCCGCTTCCACCCGACGGTAAGGATTCAAGTATTCCAACTGTTCGAGGGGCTGTTGATCCAGCCAATAGGGAACTTCCTGGATGGTTCCGTCACTATTATATGTGATTTCAGCAGCCGACACCGAACGCCGTTCATGGTGCTCCATGGTCTCAAGGTGCATGATATCATAGTTCAGTCCGAAAACATATGAATGCCCCTTATAGTCAATGATGCCCGGATGATTTCCACGCGAGCGGTCGGTCGGCCGCATGATGTAGCCCTTGCTTGTCCATGGACCTGTCGGAGAGTCGCTCATGGCATAGCCGATACCTTCCGGGCAACAGGTCGAGGCATAAGCCAGATAGTAGAATCCGTTCCGCTTATAAAACCACGGCCCCTCCTGATAATTTTCAATATGATAGGGCAGGCGCACCACACTGTCTTTCAACGAAACGATGTCTTCGTTGAGACGGGCATAGTAAGTATAGGGATTTCCCCAGTACATATAAGCCTGTCCGTCATCATCTATCCAGACTGTAGGGTCTATGTCATACCAGTTGCTCTTGTCCCACACGATGGGTTTACCTATCGGGTCCTTGAAAGGGCCGTAGGGCGTGTCGGAAACAAGCACACCGATGCCATGGCCGTGAAGCGGGCAATACATATAGAACTTTCCGTTTCTCTCTACCACCTGCAGCGCCCAGGCTCCATTGTCGCGCGAACGCCATTTGAAATCCTTTGTAGAGGCCACTGCTCCATGGTCGGTCCAATTCACCATATCGGTGGAAGTATAGAGCAGCCAGTCATACATCTCGAAGCCATTGGCCGTGTCTTCATCATGCGTGGTATAGAGAAATACGGTGTCATTATATACCATTGGTGCTGGGTCTGCCGTATATTTTGTTTGCACAAGGGGCATGTTCTGGGCCGTAACCACAGAAGTCAGGCAAACTAATGACAGCAGCAAGATAAGCCTAAAAGTTTTTAATCCATTCATTATCTGTTAGTTCTTTATGGTGGTTTTACCATTCAATTTATTTGATTCTCATACGTTTCATACATTACAGTGTCTTCGGCCTTATGCTATAGCTCTCTCCTGCCTGGGTCTGAATGTCGTACTCGTAGACCTTGGCAGGGGCGTCAGAACCCTGCAAGTTTGCTTGATCATATTCCACGTTCTTGATTTCGGCTCCGACCATCAGCGGGTTGGGGCATGGACCCGTGGCCGGTTGCAAGCCCTTGCCCTGCAAGGGAACCGATGAGCGCAGCCTCAGCACTCCGCCCAACTTCGACAACACGGTAGCCTCGGTAAGCTTGCCGTCGTTCCACGATATCTCCAGTTCAAATCCCCCACGGGCACAAAGTCCGCGGACATGACCCGAAGCCCATGCGTCGGGCAATGCCGGCAAGAGATGCAACGCACCGTCGTGGCTCTGCATGAGCATCTCCGCGATACCAGCCGTACAACCGAAATTACCATCGATTTGGAACGGCGGATGGGCATCAAAAAGGTTAGGATACATCCGTCCGTTGGGGTATTGTTGGGTCACACCGTCATGGGGCAATATTTGAAGCAGGTTGGAAAGAATCTTGAACGCGTGGTTGCCGTCCAGCATTCGGGCCCAGAAGTTCACCTTCCAGGCCAAGCTCCAGCCGGTGGCCATGTCTCCCCGCTGCAACAAGGTGTTGCGGGCAGCTCCGAAAAGCTCCGGATGGGTGTATGGAGAAATCTGGTTGGAGGGGTAAAGTCCATAGAGATGGGAGATGTGCCGATGCTCGTCCTTGGGGTCGTCGGCATCTTCCTGCCACTCCTGCAACTGCCCGTACTGACCAATTTTCATGGGTGGAAGGGCAGCGATGGCCGTGCGAAGACTATCGACATAAGCTTGACTGCCACCTAATATCTCTGTGGCTTTCAGACTGTTGGTCAACACGTCGAAGGCTATCTGGTTGTCCATCGTGCAGCCGGCACCTATCGGCGACTTGCCATAGGGCCCATGTTCGGGCGACACCGAGGGCACCACCACACGATAACCCGTGCGCAGATCGGTCTGCATGTAGTCCAGATAGAAGTCGGCCGCACCCTTCAGCACTGAATACCACGACCTCAGGAAAGCCATGTCGCCGGTGTAAAGATAGTGCTGCCACAAATGAGTTGAGAGCCATCCGCCACCGTTGGGGAACATGCCCCAATGTGCTCCGTCTACGGGTCCGGCTATGCGCCATAGGTCGGTGTTGTGATGAGCCACCCACCCCTTGCAGCCATACATCTCGCGTGCGGTCTTCTCACCCGTCAGGCTGAGGTCTCCAACGAGCGAGAACAGTGGTTGCACGGCCTCCCGGAGGTTGCACACCTCGGCAGGCCAATAGTTCATCTCCGTGTTGATATTGATGGTGTATTTGCTGTCCCAAGGTGCGTTTCTCTTGTCGTTCCATATTCCCTGCAGGTTGGCAGGCTGTCCGCCGGGCTGCGACGAGGAGATAAGCAAATAGCGACCATAATTGAACATCAGCGCCACCATGCCCATGTCTTGGCTCCCCGCAAATTGTCTCAGCCGCTCATCGGTGGGCAACTGCACGTTGGGTGACGGCGATGATCCGTTCAAGGTGAGGCTCACCCTGTCGTACTGACGGTGATAGGTCTCCACGTGCCGTTTCAGCAATCGGTCGAACGACTGTCCGTTGAGACCCGACATGAGTTGGTTTACCACTGCTTTCTCGTCTCCGCTAACATCATGATAATTCACGAAATTGGTGGCCGCGGCAATGTAAATTTCTGTATTCGAGGCACGCTCTACACGCAGGCTGTCACCCATGGGCACCACCTGGCCATTGCCTTTCACCACAATCTGATAGTGGGCACGGAGCATGCCGGGCACTCCCTCCTGACTGTCCCCATAAACCGTGCCCTCGATAATATGACCATGGGCCTGCACCTGAGATTGGAAAATACTTTTCGTAGAAATGGAAAAAGAGGTGGGGCGCGACGACTCGATACGCATTCCTATCACTCTATCCGGCAAAGACGCAAACGATACACGCCGGATTTTCACATTACCAACGGTATAGTTCACCTCATGCAACGCCTTCTCGAGATTCAGGCTGCGGGTGTAGTGCCCAACCTTTCCCTTCGCTTCAAAGGTAAGTTGCACATCGCACAACGGCAAAAAGCGCATGCCGTGCGGGCCTTTCACCACGTGTTGGTCTATCAATTTGTGAGCCTCGCTCTCTTTCCCCTCAAAAATTTTCTGCCTGATTGCCGACAGATAGGATAAGGACTCTTTAGAATTGTTGTCATAAGGGCCACCCGACCAAAACGTTGTTTCGTTCAGGGAAAGGGTTTCCTGCGTGGTTCCACCATACACCATGGCACCTAAAAAGCCATTGCCGATGGGCAGAGCCTCCACCCATCGGGATGCGGGATGATCATACCAGAGCCGTTGCTGGGCATTGCCCGCCAAGGCACACAGCAGGATGAGCCCCATGAGAAGACGCCTCTTCATCATAATTTGGAATTAACGCTTAAACAAATGGGGTACAAACTCCTTGAGACAACGACGCCAAGTGAGCCATTCATGGTGGGTTCCGGGAGAAACATAACCGTCGACCTTGATGCCGGCACCGCGCAAATCGTCTATCAACTTGCCAGTTCCCATGTTCTCCTCACTGCCGCAGCCGAGGAAGAGATAATGCAGTTTGCTGTTCACTTCGTCCGGACGAGAGAAAATGCCATCGTAGGTCTTGTTGACATCCAATCCGAAAATAGCCCCACTGAAGCCTCCCGCATAGGAGAATTTGTCCAAATTGGTGAACACCATGTCAAACGTCTGATGCCCGCCCCACGACAATCCGGCCATCGCGCGATGGTTTCTGTCGGTCTTCGTGCGGAAGGTTTTGTCGATCATCGGAATGAGGTCGTTGAGCAACACCTTGTAAAAGCTGGAACCATAGTTGCTTCGGCCGGCCTCGTTGCGACCACCGCGGAAGGGGGCTTTCACGTCGCCACTCTCCATCACGACAATCATTGGCACTGCCTTTCCAGCGGCAATGAGGTTGTCCATGATGTGTTGCATGTGCCCCTGATGGCTCCAACCCGTTTCGTCCTCACCCATGCCATGCTGCAGGTAGAGCACGGGGTAGCGTTTCTTTCCCTTTTCATATTCAGCTGGAGTGTAGACCATGGCGCGTCGCCACTCATGGGTCGACTGCGCAAAATATTCCACCGAGCGCACCTGCCCTTTGGCCACACCATGCTGGGAACGATAATAGTTGCCCTCGGCACCCTCGGGAATCTCTATACCGCTCGACTGGCGGTGACAGCCAAAGAAAGTGTCGCTGGCCGGATCGACCGTCTGCACACCGTCGACGATGAAGAAATAGTAATGGAATCCCACCACAAGCGGGTCGGTAGCTGCCGTCCACATTCCCGTGGCATCACGCTGCATGTCGTATTTCTTACCACAAATATCTACCTGAACACGGTTTGCTTGCGGTGCACGCAGTTGGAAATAGGCCTTGCGCTGACTGTCCACTTTGGGGAAATCGTTGCCCGGAATGGTTGTCGAAGCCGTCTTGGCATCGGCTGGAACAGCAACGGTCTCATAGACGGGATAACCCAGCAGCGAAAGCATCTTGTTGCCATAGCGACGGCCCAACTCACGATATCCGGCCGCATCGAAATGCAAATCGTCGGGCCCGCTCGTGCATCCCTCGGAAGAAATGACATGGGCCGTATGCACAGTCTGGGGCAGACTATTGATAATGGGGTTCATGGCGATGCAGCGACCGCGCCCATCGGCTCTCACTACCTCACCGGCCAGCAGGGGCACATCCTCCGACTTCAGGTTCAAGTCGGCAATGAGCTGATTGTAGACCCAAGCTACCTTCTCCGGCCAACGCTTGTCGCCGGTGTTCGACTCGCCCTGATGCAGCAGAATGCCCTTGATGACACCCGATTGCTGTGCTTTGCAAGCCAACTCAACCAATCGGTTATAGGGATTGTCGCCGTAGGCTTTGAGCATACCCTTCATCCATTGCGGTGCGCGCGTCTTGACATAGTTGTCGACCGAGTCGCGCATGAAAGTCTCGATGTGGCACCCACCCACGGCCACCGTGATGACACCCACACGGACATTTTTGGGCAGCCGTGCCACCATGGTCCGGCCAAAATAATCGACCGGGGTGAGCCCGGTGTTCTCCCTGCATAGTGGCGGAATGGCCGTATACCACTCCCCCATGCGGCGATTTCGCGAGGCATCGTCGACGGCAGCCATCATCATAAACCGAGGGTCAACCCCCGTCAGGTCCTGCTCTTCGATTTTAGCATTTCCCTCCATGTTTGACTGTCCGAAACATAAGAAAATGTAGAAGTTGGGATCAACGGCAGCTTGCACGCTACCGGCTCCAAAACATAAGACAAGCGTGGCAAACATTTTTGCCACCAAGGTTGTTTTTAGTTTCATATCGTTAAATACTTTGATTTCTATCGCAAAGGTAGCCCTTTCCGATCGGAAAACAGATATCATTTGTTTCATAATCATACGACTATGTAACATTTTGGACTGTTACCCCCAACTCGCTAACCATTGCCAGGACATCGAATGCCACGAAACAAACAGAATGACAACCTTTGCTTATTGCCAAGTTATATTTCCAAAATAAGATGGATCCTGAATGTTCCTTTCAAGAAAGCACACGACATGGGCAGTTATTAATGCAAAATTAAACTGCGCAATAATGCACAAAGCGACAGTGCACAGTAGGAAGTCGTGTGATGTCGTGTGTGTCGATGCAGGGAATTTCAATTCACAATGTACAATTTTCAAAGCACAATTAGGCTGGCGCGATGGGCATGGCAGTAGAGACGTGGGCTTACCCCGTCTCAAATCGGTGCAGGGATGTTTTTGCAACGACCGAACACGACTTTTCACGACACGTGCGTGATGTCATGGAGGGCAATGTTGTAGAGACGTGGGCTTGCCCCGTCTCACACAGAGGCAGGGCGCAGCAGGTAGAATATTGGGGTATGGATTGAGACGGGGCAAGCTCACGTAGCAACGGAGACAAAATTTGTAAACTATGATTACCGTTTTTCGGGTGTCTGTCTTGGGGGCATCCAGAAAAAAACACGCCATGTTTTTGCGTCCAAAATCCGGTCGGATGAGCGAGAAAATGAAGAGTGTCGCGTTTAATATGGTTCATCCGACTTTTCGAGTGATAATTTAACAATAAGATAAAAAGAAAACCGCT